>JAWXAV010000097.1:0-3211 GCA_034439695.1 Bythopirellula sp.
CGGCGGCCAGAAACCTTGGATTTCAGGAAACACGTTTACCGCCGCTCCGGTTGACCGCCTTGTTGGGCCTCTGTAGCCACACATGTCAGCATGTCGATTGTCACTGTCTTTGTATTTTCAATCTGGCCGTCGGCAGAGAACTTGATAATTTCAAGTCGGCTTGGAGCGCCCAGCCAAATTGGCGGCATCATCGCGAGTAAAAGGCGTTTTTGTGAATCGGACACTTCACTCGATAATGACACCGGAAACGCAATTGTGATGCTTGACGCCAGCGTTGGATCATGAGCCACGATTCCCCACTTCGACGCCAGCGCAGCCTTATCAACTGAATCGACTTCAGTTTGTAATGGAAAAATCGATGGATTGTGGAGAATTGCTGTCGTTGAATCGATCTCTACATTATCTGCTACCGCTATGATAGTACGCTTGGTGTTTGAATGGTGTACCGTGGATGGCATAGCGCTTTTCTCATTGCATCCATTAGAGACGGCGATCACTAGCAAGCATGGGACAACAGTTACAATCGCAACAAGGGAGTGCCATCGAGACCCTTGAACGGATCGTCGGAGTTCCATTTGCCATCCTTTCGCAATTGATCGTAAGTCGCTTTAACGCGGTCACGCATTTTGTTTCGCATCAGAAGTGGATCAATTCTACCAGTGTTTTCCAGACGTGGTGCCCATCCATTCAGCCAATTTGTAACACCTCGACCATGTTTTTTTGCGGCATCCTCGACGACCTTTCCAATACAGGCCCATGTGGCGTCGGTGCCAACGCCTTCCTGAAGTAGGGCTGCTTGCAGATCAAACTCGATATGTGCTGTTGCCATGATTGCAGCTGCGGCTTCCTGAGCGTTTGGAACGAAGGGCCAACCATGCGCGCCGGCAACGACTTTGTCGGCATTCTTCGCGGCATCAAACGCGGGTCCCCACCAAGCCCCGCCGACAGTTCCAGCTTGTCGGTCTCGAATTCCCTGAATCAGTTCGTCTTTGGTGAAGGGCTGTCCCGAAGCTGGGTTGTTCGCCGGTTTGCCCGTTCGTGGATCAAGGCCGGGTTGAATCTGGCCCTGCAAAGCATGGTTGAGTGATCCTTGGAATCGTCGAAGTACTCGCACCATCCAATCCAACTCTTCGTTTGAGGCACACTTCACCGCTCCTTTCGCAAGTTGAGCAAGTATTTCCTGCTGGGTGTCAAAAAACAGAAGTCTAGAGTCGTGGGGATTGTCCTTTCGCAGTTGATCGACGAGCGCCTGACTTTCATCGTACAACGCCTGTATGTCACTCAGACCGAGCAGTTTCTTTTCAAGTCCGGAAGGATCAGTGAAACTCGTTGGTGAATTGCCGACATAGCGAGTGAGGTTCGTGTCTCCTGCGCGAAAACTCAGCGGTGTCGTAAGGACATCCCAAGAAGTTTCGGAATTACGTCGGGACGGACGATGGACGGCTTCCGGTGAAACTGTTGCGACCATTTGTTAGCTCCCAAGAGAAGTGAAAATTGCGTTGACTGCGGCGAGATCGATCATCGGGTCGTCGATTGGATCAGCGTATTCAGCGACGGTGACTGGATGGCGGCTATAGGACTCGTGCAAGAAGTCAGCAAATGTGATTGGGTGGCCGTCTTCATCGGAGTCGAAGCAGCGTTCGCCACGCATGGCAGAAACGGCCATCTGATTTTTGTAGAAAACTCGCTGTGTCGGAAACAGATACCGCGCAAGCAACCAGTCTTGCTCAGCGAGAAGCCTCAGCGAATCGTCTCGTTGTAACATTCCGATGTCTTGCGTGTGCCTCGCGCGGAGCCCGATGAAGCAACCGAGCATTTCGCGAGCGGTGAGCGCACGAAGATCACAGCCACACGCCAAAGCGCGTGATGAAATATGGTCGCGTTCGATGAGCCGTTCGTCATCGGGTGCCGACCAACCGCCTCGACCGGTGTCAGTGGATTCGAGGTTGAAAATGGTATCGCCGTCGTCGTAACGGCAAATGTAGTGTGAATCAATGCAGGCCAACGACACTGGCCATCCCAATCGCCATCCCATCGCGACGTGCAATGCAGCCATATTGCCACACGTTCCTTCATTCGTGTCGATGATTCCATTCAAGAAGAGGTCAGACGGATTCTCGTAGCGAATGCTTTTGACATTCCGCTGATCGCGGTTGTAGGCGATGCCAACTTCCAGATCAAGATATTGGCCGACCGTGCCAAAACGGAAATAACGAATGTCATTGCGGAAGTCTTGCGGTGCCTCGTGAAAGAACCGCTCCCAGTACGGGAGGCATCAAGAACGAAAGTCATTCGTCCAAGCGTTGACGGTGGCCTGATACTCCGCGATGTCCAGTGACGCGAGCGTAGAAATTTCCTTGGCGACGATGAGGTTCATTGCCAACGGGTCAACTGTCGCGAGTTCAGATTTGGTCATCGCCAGCAGATGGCCGACGTTCGTGGCCGAGTAATCGCGATTCCAATCGATGCGATTGGCGACGAGTACCGGTGACTTCATTCCGCGTCGTAGACGAGTTGTGTTCATAAAGCTCCTTCGCGCGATGTGCTCATTGGCGGCACGGATGCCGCCAACCGATTGCAGGAAACGGGAGGCAGGATGCCGTGTATGTGGCCCAACGATAGAGCTCACCTGCCGCGGCGGCTGGTGAGACGTTGAACCTCGGAAAGCCGTGAGGCCGCCGCGGTCAGGTGCAGCGACTGGTTAGGCATCCGGCGCGGCCTGCTGTACGGCCGGCATGAGGTCATTGAGTTCCTCGATGCGAAGCATGCGGATATCGCGCACCGAGGCGGCGAACCAAGCAAGGACTCGCGAGAGTTCGATGACGGCGATGACGCAAGTGACGGCGTTAATGCTTTCGCCGCCAAAGTAAACGCTGCCTTGTTGCCAGGTGAATCCCTTCTTCTGCAAAACCTTGCGGATTTCGCCGTAAGCGTTGTTATACGGGTCGCCGTAATTAAGCTTGAGCGACTCGATGTCCATATCAAAGGTGATCGCGTACATCTGGCCCTCTTTCCTCGGAATTGTTGCGACTTCATGTACCCGGACTGCGGCGTGCGGCTTGCTTAGAGTCTGAATTGCCATAACGAGTCCCTATCGCTGGAGTTGACGGGAATGTGCTTGCTTCCACGACTCAATTCTACCATACCAAACGACCAGTCGCCATTATGGAAAGCGAAGGCAAGGAGACCCCCGTTCCTCTGCCGCCTAACG
>JAWXAV010000098.1:0-27469 GCA_034439695.1 Bythopirellula sp.
ACCGGGCCGCGGCCCGGTAACGTGGCTGGGCATATCACGATTTGCTTGCTCGGTAATTTCATGGAAGCCGAGCCAACCGACGCCGCGAAGGATTCGTTCGTCAAGCTGTGTGCCTATCTCTTGCGGGATAAGAAGCTGTCGATCAACGATGTGTGGGTCCACCGCGAATTCGCCTCGACGCTCTGCCCTGGCAATCTGTTTTACGCGTGGCTTAGAAACTATCCTCAAGGTGATCGTTACTCACTTGGTCCAGGACTCAAGCAAGTGCAAGAACTTCTACAGCAATCACCAGACCAGTGACATTGACCAAGGACGTTAGTCGTACGGATGCTTGTCGAGTTCGACCGTAAATGATTCTCCTGCGAGTTCAACCACATCACCGATAACAAGCGTGCGTCGCCGACGGGTTTCCACCGCGCCGTTGACCTTCACTTCTCCCCCTTGAATGAGAACTTTGGCCTGTCCTCCGGTCTCGACGGCGTTGACGAGTTTCAGAAACTGGTCGAGTTTGATGGTCGGTTGAGGTTCCGTCATGGCAGTGCGAGTTAACCCACCACGTCGACTTGCTGGCCCTTGCCAAGGGCTTTGCCCATACTGGCCACAGCTTGCAACAACTCGGTGGCCGCTTGGCCTTGGGCCATCGCCACCGCCTGCGACTTGGCCAGCAGCGCATAGGCAATCTGTTGCTGAGTGGCAACTTGCTGGGCTTCGATAGCCGAGTTGATGGCGGTGTCGATGGAATCCATGGGATGCTCCTCAAGTAATATCGGTCATTCATACACCGGGAAATCGAGCGTAATTCGTTTGAGTAGGGCAAGTAGGTTTGGTCGTCCCTCACAAATGACCCAACCCAATTCCCACGAATTTCAGAACCTAGCTGTATTGACATTGCATATACGTCGATGTATACTTGTTGTATATATGGAGCTTCAAAAATGGCTGCAAATCCTGAACTGCGAAATTCGACGATCAACCTCCGGCTGCAAGACCATGCTCGAGAGTTGATCGACCGCGCCGCGACCGCGCTTGGCAAAAGTCGCACCGAGTTCATGGTGGAAGCCGCCCGCCGCGAGGCGGAGTTGGTGCTACTTGATCGCTGTTATTTTGGTCTCGATGACCAAGCCTTGGCAGCGTTCACCGCAGCGCTCGATCAATCGCCGACGGAGAATCCTCGATTGCGACGTCTGTTGAAAACGGCGGCGCCCTGGCAAGGATGAAACAAACAAATCAGGGCCAAGCGAAATCATTGCGTCCTCCCGAACCCCTCAACGACACACATGACGTCAGCGGGTTCATCAGCGGCGTGGCAACACTCGATGATTGGTTGCGCCGCCGCGCGCTCCGCAACGAGTCGAGCGGTGCGTCGCGAACTTATGTTGTTTGCGAAGAGCCAAAGCGAGTGATTGGCTACTATGCCCTCGCAGCCGGCGCGGTGGCTCACACGACTGCCTCGACAGCGGCCAAGCGAAATATGCCCGACCCCGTGCCAGTGATGGTGCTCGGGCGTTTGGCCGTCGATCAGTCGTACCAAGGCAAAGGGATCGGTCGAGGGCTCCTGCGCGATGCTATTCTGCGCACTCTGCAAGCCGCCAGCATCGCCGGCATCAAGGCAATTCTCGTCCACGCGATTTCGACCGAAGCACGGCAATTCTACGAGCGCTGCGGATTTCGGGCGTCGCCGGTTGACCCCATGACGCTGATGATCACGCTGGCGGAGGCCGAGCGAGTGCTTGGCGAGGCCTAATAATCTCGCAACTCGCCATCGAACCGCATCATGCGTAAAATAACACTTACCGCGGGCAACTGACCTGCGACCCCCCGCAGCCAACCCCGCCGATTGCACCCGCCCATGAGGAGAACGCCCGCTTCCAGCAAGGAACGATTTGAGAGCTACCGTGCTGAGGTGTTTGTCGAGGACGATCCAGCCAGCGGCAAGAAACGTCGTGATCGTTCGACATGGGAACTCGTCGCAAGTTTCATGCAGCTTCTGCGCGGGCAATGGGGAGCCATGGCGTTTGCGCTCTCGACGCTGACCATCGCCACGATCCTCGCCTTGGTGCCACCAGCGACGACCAAGATCGTCGTTGAGAACGTGCTCGGCAACACGCCGCTGCCTCAGAGCTTTCCCGATTGGCTGCCCCGCGATCGCTGGCAGTTGCTGCTGACGATTGTTGTCTCGGTGTTCGTGATTTCGCTCGTGCGACTGGCGCTGCATGTGTGGGGGCGCTGGTACGCCACGCGCGTGACCAAGCTGCTGCAACTCTCGATTCGCAAGAAAGTTTTTGCCCATGTGATGCGGCTGCCGTTGCATAGGGTGCAGGAACTGAAATCCGGTGGTGCTGCGAGCATCTTGCGACAAGACGCTGGTAGTATTGGCGAGTTGGTCTTCGGAATGCTTTACAATCCCTGGCGGGCCGTGGTGCAACTCGCGGGAAGTTTGTGCGTGCTGGCTTGGGTGGATTGGCGGTTGCTGCTGGGCGCGCTGCTCGTGATTCCCCTTGTTTACACCACGCATCGCACTTGGATCGAGAAGATTCGCCCCCAACATCGCCGCATTCGCGCGGAGCGCGAGAAGGTCGATTCGCTTGCCACCGAAGCTTTTGGCGGTATGCGGGTTGTGCGCGCCTTCGGTGGTCAACGGGCCGAGGCCAGCCGCATCATGCGCGGCAACCATCTCATGGGTCGCCAGGAACTGTACGCTTGGTGGTGGATGCGGTGGATCGAAATCCTCTGGGAGATTCTGATGCCTTTGGCCACTGCGGGATTGTTGCTTTATGGTGGGTATCGTGTGATGCAAGGGCCGCTTACGACCGGCGATTTGGTCATGTTCCTCGCCTATTTGTTGATGCTGCTCGGTCCGCTGGCGATGCTCGCGCAGAGCGCGGCGGAATTTCAGAATGGTCTGTCGGGACTTGATCGCATTCTTGATCTTCTCGAAGAGCCGCAAGAGATAATAGCCTCGGCAAATGCCAAGATTGAAAAGTCGGCGGTCGAGGGACAAATCCGCTTCGAGAATGTGTCGTTCAGTTATCCGAGTGCCGATGCGTTTGCGCTGGAAAAAATCAACTTGGAGATCGCCCCCCGCGAAATGATCGCACTGGTCGGACCAAGCGGTGGCGGGAAGACCACGCTCTGCAACTTGGTTGCCAGGTTCTATGAACCCACGAGCGGACGAATTCTGCTTGATGGTCAGGATCTGGCCGACTTGGACATGGACAGCTATCGCAATCTCATTGGCATCGTCGAGCAGGATGTGTTTCTGTTCGACGGCACCATCGCCGCCAACATCGCCTATGGGAATCGCCACGCGAGTGCCGAGGAAATCCGCGAGGCGGCACGGTTGGCCAACGCGGCGGAGTTTATTGAGGTGCTGCCCAAGGGGTATCAATCGCTCATCGGCGAACGGGGCGTGAAGCTCAGCGGCGGGCAGCGGCAACGGCTCGCCATCGCCCGCGCGGTGCTCGCCGATCCCAAGATTCTCATTCTCGACGAAGCCACGAGCAATCTCGACACCGAGAGCGAACGCACCATTCAAAAGGGACTCGCCAATCTCATGCAAAGCCGAACTTGTTTGGTGATCGCTCATCGGCTCAGCACCATCGCCCATGCGGACCGCATCGTCGTGGTGGAGCATGGCCAAATTACCGAAGTCGGGACGCACGAGACGCTGATGGCGACCAACGGCAAGTATCGCCGGATGGTCGATCTGCAAACCGCGCCGCAGTTGGCGAGCAAAGCGAATGCTTCCGCTTAACTCAGCCCCCGGCGCGAGCAGTCAGCGAAGTGAGTTGCCAAAGAGCGTGTTACAATCGCGATTTACCATAGAGGCTGGCACATTTTTATTAAAAACTTGGGGAGAATGTGACCACGGAGGCTCGGAGAACACGGAGGGAATTTGTGGTGGAAAACTTGGTTTGGCACAAAGAATCGCATTAAATTTGCCAGTGGATGATTGGGGTGTTAAACTGTCTTCTACAAGGAGAACTTATCATGCATCTTGAACTTCCCGCCGAATTGATTGATCGCGTCCAACGAACAGCGGCAGGGCATGGCGCGAGCGAAGCCGACGTGATTCGTCAGGCGCTCGACTCACTTGATTGGCAAGATCAAGAGCGGCAGGCGATCCAAGCCGGGATCGATGCCTGGCGCGCCGGTGACGTACAAGATTTCGCGGAGTTTGATGCGGAGTTTCGCGCGAAGAACGGCATTTCGACGGATGCTTAAATGCCGCACCTTCTCATCACTGGTCCAGCCAAAGAGGATGTGCAGTCTGCTCACGATTGGTGGGCTGAGCATCGTTCAGTCGAACAGGCAGCTCGTTGGTATCTAGGAATTTATGCAGCTATCGAATCACTGCGAATCATTCCGGAGCGTTGTTCGTTTGCCACGGAGCATGATTTGTGCAACTCCTCTACGGCCTGGGACGCCGCCCCACGCATCGAATTCTGTTTGGCATTGAGAGCGAAACAGTCATCATCTTTCGAGTTCGTCACACGTCGCAGGACGCGCTAACCGGTGAGGATTTGGGTACGTAAAATTGGTAAATCAAATGCATCTAGTACCAGCAGTAGCAAAATGTGATGAGTGTAATCTGCCCGCTACGCTTGAGCTGCGCGACAAGAATTCAGGGATACTGTACTTATGCTGCGAGTTACATAAGCCAGATCGTTGGCCTGACAAAAATGGACATCTAGTCGTTCAACGACATCGCTTGCCAACAGATAATGGATGGTCTCATGCTATGGCAACTCCTCATGAGTCTGCAGAACATCAATCAATTCGCGAAGAAATGTGCAATACGCAGCTACTTGGTTCTGAGGGCGCATGTCGCTATTACATTAGCGTCTTGACAGGAATTGATCACTTCGCCCTTTGGTCAAACGAATTCATCGACAATGTACGAGAATTCATCATGAATGAAACGGCTGGCGCAGCCGGATACTTCCAATTCGATGGTTATACGGTTGGCTTCATGATGCCATTTTTTAAGTCTCAATACACAAAGCGATTTTCAATAGCGGGCATAGATTCGAGCAAATCTGACCGAGCGGTCGAACTACTTTTGCGTAACCCTTTCTGGACTGATGAGCAAATCGCATCGGCCGTCTCTACAACCTTAAAGCAACTGCAGCGATTCAGCGGATATACAGTTCTCCGCACGCCTCATTTTATAAAGAGCACGATTTAGCAAACGAATAACTGTGCGTACCGCACCAGGATGGTGCGACTACTTGGCGTGAAGAACTGCGATTCAGGCCTGCGCGGGAAGGACGTGATTGCAAACACGGCCCGGGAGCCGTCAGGAGAACTGCAAAGTCCGCCTGAATGTAGCAGGCACACTCCGTGTGCCGTGGCTGCCCCGAGAAAACGCGGTGATTTCACCAAGGTGGTTACGGCACACGGAGTGTGCCTACTACTTTGCAGTTCTCCCGGGGGGCCATGCTACGTTTGTCCGCACAAGGATTGTGACCCCGCCAGGAGGGCGGGGCTATGTACCGCTGATGGTGTCGGTGTTGTTGCCGAGGTTGGTGTAGTCGATTTTTTCTTGGGGGTTCGTGCCGTTGAGGAATTCTTCGACGTTGGTGTAGCCATCGCCGTCGAGGTCGGTGGCACCGTCGGCGACCTGATTGGGATCGAGGGCGTGAGACTTCTCCCATTCGTCGGGCATGCCGTCGGCATCGGTGTCGGCGGGGACTTCGGCGGAGTCGAATTTGTAGTCGGGATAGCCGCCGACTTGTTTCGGATCGGCCACGATGCCATCCGGAGTGATCGTCTTGCCGGTGCGGACCATTTCGGTCACGCGCTGGTCGACAGCGTCGCGTTTGGGGAGCGTGGCGCCGGCGAGTTTGAGGACCGTTTCAAACGCTTCCATGGCAGTTTGTTGTTTGACGGGCCAACCTTCGAAGGGCGTGTTCACGCGGGCGAGTTCGCTACCCGCACCGCGATCTTGTGATTTCATGCCTTGCCAATTATCGGCGGTCACTACCGGCGAACCGTCGAAATAATTGCCGGCGACATACCATTTGCCGGGGCGATCTTTTTCTGACGGATACCAACCGCCGGGCTCGAAGCGCCGGCCGGGAGAGTACATGTCGCGCTCCTCGATGCGGGCGATCGTGTCGCGCATTTCGTCGTTGGTGGCGGGGCCAGGCTTGTAATAGTTGTTGATGACGTTGATGAGCGAGGTTTCGTCGCCGCCGTCCATCGTGCGATGGGCCCAGTTGTAGATCACATTGTTGCGATAGTCGAACTCGCCGCTCATGCCAATCGACGGGTTGCGACCCGTATTGCAGGCGAAGAGATTGTGATGGAACGTGCTATCTTCACCCCCCCAGGTGCCGCCGAAGGCGTGGTGTTTGGCATCGAGGGCCTCGCTCGAAATACAGTACTGCACGGTGAGATTCCGGACGGGAAGTTTGGTCTCGCTGCCGTCGGCTTCAGGACGCATGTAGCGATAGAGCGAGAGGTTTTCGTCCATGCCCCAACTCGCTGAGCAATGATCGACAACGATTTGCTCGACGGGATTGCCACCGATGTTGTCGGAGCCCTGCCCTCCTTCGGTCATGCCGCGGCGGACCCGCAGGTGACGAATGATGACGTTGCGAGTGTTGATGTTGAGCGAACCATAGGCGACGCAAATGCCGTCGCCCGGCGCGGATTGGCCGGCGATGGTGATGTCGGGGTTATTGATGTCGAGATTGCTCTTGAGCGGAATGATTCCCGCGACTTGGAACACGACAATACGTGGACCCTCGGCTTCGATGGCAGCGCGGAGGCTACCGGGGCCGCTGTCGTTGAGATTTGTGACGGCGATCACCTGACCACCACGGCCACCAGTGGCGAAGATACCGCCGCCCCAGGCACCGGGAAACGCGGGAATGCCCATGGGGGGTCGGTAGGGCAATGGGGGAATCTGACCGGAAGTGGGTTCGGCAACCTCGGCGGCTGTCATGGTGTTGGAGGCGAGCAACAGGGAAACAATTAGGGTACGAAGAAAGACGGGAGTATTCATGGCAGGCCTGGGCGCGGGGATGAGGATTGTGGTACGACTCTCCGAGTCGTCAAATTACGAGTCGGAGACTCGTGTTACTCTGAACATGATTTTGACGTATCTCGGCCAGTAATTGAACGGCCAAACTAGGCAGATTTTTAGAAACTAGGGGACGAAAAACGCAGTGAAGTCTTTATACTGGAAGTTATTCAGGCGTTTTAATCCTTACGCAGAGTCCGGAGAAATTAGCCACGGATGAAACACGGATTGAACACGGAAATTCAATGGTAGAAAAGTCGTTTCCCATCAGCCACAACAATGCTTGCTACCACCAGGAACATCACAGGCAATTATCCGTGTTTAATCCGTGAAATTCCGTGGCAATTTAATCTGGACATTCCGCTGTAGAACTAATCTCATCATCCTTTCGAGGGCAACATGCCAATTTCTCCAAAATCTTCGCGGCGCGAGTTCTTGCGGCGTTCGCTTTCCACTACCGCGGCAGCGGGCGTGGCCCCTTATTTTCTGACCAGCCGCGGCTGGGCCGCCGGAAGTGCTGAGCACCCCAGTGACCAGATTCGATTCGGCGCGATTGGACTGGGAGGTCGCGGGGCGGATATTGGCAAGACGTTGGAAAACTATGGTCAGATCGCGGCGATCTGTGACATCGACAGCGATCATCGCGCGGCGTATCAAAGCGCGCTCGTCCGAAGGGGGCTGCAACCCGCGCATGGTTACAAAGATTACCGTGAAGTTCTAGACCGACCCGACATCGACGCCGTGGTGATTGCCACACCCGATCATTGGCATGTGAAGATTGCTATCGAAGCAATTCAAGCGGGCAAGGACGTTTATTGTGAAAAGCCGTTGTCGCTGACAATCGATGAAGGGCGGCAGATGATTCGCGCGCTCGAGAAATCGGACCGCGTGATGCAGGTGGGAACGCAACAGCGCTCGATGCGGCAGTTTGTCGAAGCGATTGCCCTGGTCCGTGCGGGGCGTATCGGCGACGTCAAGAAAGTGACCATCGGCATCGACCGCGCGCCCTACAGCGAAGCGATTCCGATGGTGAGCCCGCCGGCCGCGCTCGATTGGGACATGTGGCTCGGCCAATGCTCGCTGCGGGATTATCGTTTTGGCCAGAATTTGAAAAAATGGACGGCGGCCAAGTCGCTGGGTGATGGGGGCGAAGACGCGAGCAATGGCCACGCGGAATTTCGTTGGTGGTATGATTTCAGCGGCGGGAAGCTAACCGACTGGGGTGCCCATCACATCGACATCTGCCAGTGGTTGTTGGGTCAAGACGGCAAGGACGGCGGCGTAAAAAAAGTGACGCCGGTGCATGTGGAGCATCCCGTGGAGTTCGACGAGCAAGGGAATCCCAAGCAGACCGATCGGTATAATGTGGCGACGAAGTATGAGTTTCGACTCGATTTTCCGAACGACGTGGAAGTGATCGTGTCGAGCGACGCGCGGAACGGCTTGCTCGTGGAAGGCACGAAGGGGCGCATCTTTGTGAATCGTGGCGGCTTGGAAGGTAAACCGGTTGATGAACTGAAAGACAATCCACTCCCCGAGGATGCCGTCGATCAGGTGCGCGGCGTTGGTCGGCCTTGGGATCACATGGCTGATTTTATTCACTGCATCAAGACGCGCGAGAAGCCGGTGTCGGATGTGTGGTCGCACCACAAAGCGGTCACGAGCGGCCACCTGGCGGCAATCAGCGCGCGACTGAATCGTGCCATCGAGTGGGATGCCGACACGGAAACGATTGTTGGCGACGACGTGGCGAACGCCATGCAGAAACGCACACAGCGGAAGGGGTACGAGATTCCGGAGGTGTGAAGTTGGCTCGGCATCGGGATCCGCCGTGGCGGACCGGCTAACCTCATCACTTTTCCTTAACAGTGAGAAGTATAATTCGAGATCAGGAGTCCAAGCTTATGACCAATTCATCACTCACTCGCCGTGAAACACTCTCATTACTCGGCGCTTCGGCGATTGGCGCTGCTGCTTGGGGTGGCATTTCGCTTTCCGCGAATGCTCAAGAAATCAATTCTGGTCGCAAACGCGCGCTGCGCGTCGCGCATCTTACCGATTTGCATGTGCAGCCCGAATTGCGAGCCACCGAAGGCATGGCCACTTGTTTGCATCACGTACAAGAGCACGCTGATCGGCCGCAGTTGATTCTTACGGGCGGCGATTCGATCATGGATAGTTATGATGCCGACGACGCCCGCACCAAGTTGCAATGGGACATCTGGCACAATGTGCTCCAGCAAGATTGTTCAATCCCCGTGCGCTCGGCGATTGGCAATCACGACATCTGGGGTTGGAACAAGCCAAGCAGCAAAACCACGGGCGAGGAACCGAACTACGGGAAACTGCGGTCGACCGAAATGCTAAAGCTCGACAACCGATACTACACATTTGACCAAGGGGGCTGGCAATTCATCGTGCTCGACAGCACGCAACATCACCCCAAGGATCGTAGCGGCTACACCGCTCATTTGGATGAGGAACAATACGATTGGCTCGCACAAACCTTGCGCGACTTGCCAAAAGCAATGCCGGTGCTCGTGCTTTCACATATTCCGATCATCAGTGCTTCGGCTCTGTTGTGGGCCGAGCAAAAACAGGATGCTTTCCAAATTAGTTGCGCGCTGATGCATACCGACGCCGTCAAGCTTAAGGATCTGTTTGCGAAGCACCCGAATGTAAAGCTTTGCTTGAGTGGCCATCTCCATTCACTCGACCGCGTCGATTACAACGGCGTGAGTTACCTGTGCAATGGCGCGGTGTGTGGCAGTTGGTGGAAAGGCCGCCACAAGGACTGCGACGAAGGCTACGCCGTACTCGACTTGTACGACGATGGTTCGTTTGAGAATGAGTACGTGAAGTATGGGTGGAAAGCGGAGGTGTGATATGAATTTGGCCCGCGAATAACGCGAATGGACGCGAATACAGGATGATTAATCTCGATAACGGGTCGGAAATTTGGCCTAAAAAACGCTACCTGCCAAGCACTTACAAGAAAGCTAAAATTACCGCGGGAAATTTCTTGCATCGTCTTGGTTTACTGTTAGGATAAACCGTGCCGGGGCAACTACTTTCCCCCGGATATCACTCTATCTTTTCAAATTTTGAGAACTGCTACTGCGCCCACACACATGGAATCACACTCCCCTCTTGAGGGTTGAACTGATTCCTTGTTTCTATAGCTTGGCGACTCCTCAGCTTGCTCGCAGCCTCTTTTGATGTCTTGAGCTAGCTTCGTTCCCTGATGTCTTCAGTTTAACTCTTACTCGATATTGCTCGGTTTGTTACTCACATAAGGTCACGAAGATGAAACGATTGCTCTGTGCTGTGTTGCTGGTAGTTCTGTCACCCTTGCTGGCGGCTGCTTCACACGCCACATCGGAAGCAATCACGGGGCCGGCAAAGATTGATCCTCGCCTTCGCAGTGCTTTTCTGTTGCGGGCAGTCGGCATGCCCCAAGAGTACCGGCAAGCAAATGCTGCCGGACTGCGTACGCAGTTGCAAACCCATTTCGATGCGGTGCTCGAAAAACTGGCCGCGAATCGGGAACGAAGCCTGGTGCTTGCACTTGCTCGACTGGAACAGCGCCAAGGTGTGCGATGGAGTGCCGCTCAACGCGAGTATTGGTACGGATATCTGAGCCATCAGCGCAAGCAAAATATCGAACGGCTAGTCGCCTACCGCGACCGTGCCTTGTTCCCGCTCAACGAAGGCCATGCCGACGAAGGGGCACCCATCTTTGTCGACCGGCACGACACGGCCTGTGCGGTTGGCCATTTGATGCGCGAGTCGGGTTGGAGGCGCGAGGTAGAGCTCATCGCGACCACGAACCTGTTGGTTTATGTGACCGATGTGTCGTCGGGGCCGGTGGCGAACTGGGTGTTGCAGTCGGGTCTGACCCAGGGCGAGGCAGCGCTCATACAGCCTCAGTACGCTCCACCAATAGCGCAGATTCCGTTGAGTACTTTATCTGCACCTGGTTCAGGATTCACGGCGCCAGCCACATTCTTCAACGGAACGGAAGAACAAACAATTGCGAATGGACTGCGTTACGAAAATTTCCGATTGAGAAGGTTGACTAATATTACTTCGACGCCGGGTCCCTACATGACCGAGTACAGTGGAATTTTCTTTCCCCTTGACGGAGGTATCGAAGGAACTTGGCAACAAGACACTCCTTCTAACATTGGAGTTCGGACGGACTACGATGTAGTCTACGGCCGGCCTGACTGCGACATCTGCTTTACAGATTATTATGCCGCATGGCCCTATGCGAATCTATTGACGCTCGCGCCTGGGGCAGACAGCTATGCCATTAGCCAAGGTTTAAGCGCCGTTGCGATTTCTTTTGATGTCGTGGCTAGTCACCCAACTCTATCGATTGATCGCGTGGGTTCGTTTATCGCGAACGGATTCTCAATAGGCGCGGTTGAGGCTTGGACCTATGTGTCTCTTCCGCCGACAACGGTCGAAGTAATTAAGTTTCCAAACAAAGATGTTGCATTCGAGGAAGAGGAACCTGACGTTACATACACGATTCAGCCGATTGTCACGCAAGTGAATTCACCTGGTAACTTGTTGGCGACGTTACACGTAGCCCCATGGAACAATCCTTCCGTACCCTACGAAGATTCGGTAACATTCAGTCCCGCGGAGCGAGTGACTGTCCACTCATTTATCCTTACGCGGAACTCCCAGTTTAGCAGTGGTGTGTTCGGCGCGATCAGTCACGAAATTCGCGTATCCTATCTGGCTCCCGAACCATCAAGTCTCCTATTACTGAATTTCGTGAGCGTCTGGATGTTAATTTGTCGACGCGGCACTCGATGGTAATAGCTTGCTCGTATTGTCATTCCCCATTCAGGAATGTCGGGTCGTCGAGGTCGAGACGGTAGAGAATCTGGTTGAACTAACGTGTATGCGCGTGGCATGGCTTCTGAGGGCCCCCGAAGTAGCCATGTTGAATCGTGGAAACATGCCCACGACGGAGTGCCTCCGAGGGCCGAGGCATCAACCGGCATCGAGACGATGCCGGCTAACGCCTATTATATTATCGCCCGATCTTTGGTCGCCATTTTTTCTTCGCGGGGCGACCTTCGGTGGCACCCGCTGTTGCGGGGCGGCGGGGCTTTTTTGTGGCGGTTCCTTCTTGAGCGGCGGGGGTGTCGCTGCGGGAATGTCGGGTACCCGACGATTCGCCTTGCGACTTCGCCTTGGCGGGACGCGACTGGGTTTTCGCTCCGCGGGATTGTGTTTGCTCGGAGCGGGACTTCGTTTGCGGCGAACGTGACTTTGTTTGCGCTCCGCGACTCTGCGACCGGTCGTTGTAACGGGCAAGTCGTTCATCGGAGGTGACGACGGCTGGGCCTTGGTCGGTGTATTCCGGGTGATTTTCTTCCACCACAATGCGGTGCTTGGTGAGCCGTTCGATGCGTGTCAAACGGGAACGCTCATCACGGTCGCAGAACGACGTGGCGAAACCGGTCGCGCCCGCGCGGGCCGTGCGGCCGATGCGGTGGACGTAAGTTTCCGGCACTTCGGGGAGTTCGTAATTGATCACGTGCGAAATACCGCGCACGTCGAGGCCACGGGCCGCAATGTCGGTGGCCACCAACACGGGGGGCTTCTCCGACTTGAATTGCTCCAAGGTTTTCATGCGGGCATTCTGGCTCTTGTTGCCGTGGATGGCGGCCGCGCGAATGCCTACTTTAATGAGATGCTTCACGATTTTGTCGGCACCATGCTTGGTACGGGCAAACACGAGGGCACGAGTGCTGGCATTGGTTTGCAGATAGTGCGCGAGCAATTGGGGTTTGTTGCGAGCGGTCACGAAGTACACCGACTGCTTCACGGCCTTCACCGGAGTCGAAGCGGGGGTGACTTGAATGTGCTCGGGATTGCGGAGCCATTTTTCCGCCAGGATACGAATCTCGTCAGGCATAGTGGCGGAGAACATCAGCGTTTGCTCGCGCTTAGGCACCGCAGACACAATCCGCTTGAGGTCGGGCAAAAATCCCATGTCGAGCATTTGATCGGCTTCGTCGAGGACGAGAATCGCCACGTTGGAAAGATCAACGTAGCCTTGATTCATGAGGTCCAGCAACCGACCAGGCGTGGCGACAAGGATGTCGACCCCCTTGTCGAGCGCGCGGACTTGTGGGTTCTGGCTCACGCCGCCATAGATCGTGGTAAAACGGAGTCCGGAGTTTCGGCCGTAAACGAGAAAGCTTTCGTGAATCTGGGCGGCCAACTCGCGGGTCGGGGCCAACACCACCGCTCGGATGGGGCGGTAACTCGGATGATGGTGCCGTTTGGCTGATTGGAATGGTTCATTCTTTTTGGCAAACAAGCGGTCGAGCATCGGCAGCGCGAACGCGGCCGTCTTGCCCGTGCCGGTTTGGGCGCAGCCCATCAGGTCGCGTCCCGACAGGACGGTGGGAATAGTCTGCGCTTGAATGGGGGTGGGGGTGTGGTAGCCCTTGTCCTTGATGGAACGCAACAAGGAGGCGGACAAACCGAGGGATTCAAAACTCATGTGGGGTAGTTTCCTGTGGGAAGCATGGTGGGTCTGCGAACCGCTTGCGCAGGCTCAGCAAGACTCAAAGGCGGTGAGTAAGTGAGTAGGTTAGTAAGTATGTAGGGACTCACCCTCTTGACTTATCTCACCTACTAACTTACGCACACATGTAACAAACTCTGCTGCTGACGCGGTGTGCTACCAACGAGAGGCAGACACGAAGCTCCAAAAGCGGAAGGCCACCGGACGAAACAATCGTCGGCAACCGAGGAGCAAGAAAATCGTTCGCAGTCTGAGGCAGGGCCTGCTTGATCGGCTAAAAAAGCACTGAAGCGGGCTGGCAGCATAGAAGTGAATGATCCGACCCAATATGATTGAGGGCGGTCTCGCACCTAATTTGTCCTTCAAGTGTACCACTTTTTCTCTGAGGGTCAATGGCGAGTAGGCTTCGCTAAGCCGCCAGCGGCTGTTTTTGCGAGGATTTTACCAACTTAATCACTGTGAAAGCTAGGGTGCTTGAATTGTAAGAGTGTTCGCGGGAGGTTCCACGGCTATCTTTAAGGGGTCGGCCTAACTCATATTTTAACTCGCTTTTGAAACCTGAGAGGGGATTCTGATGCCACTGCAACGAATGTTCTTGCTCACCTTATTATCACTAGCGGTTGCCAATGTTGGCATCGCCGCAGAACAGTCGGAGAAAACCGCCGAGCAAGCTGCCGAGACAGCCCTCAAGGTTGGCGATAAAGCTATCGACGGGGAATTGGTTGATAGCGCAGGCAAGAAAGTCAAGCTTAGTCAACTCTGGCATGAAGGCCCCCTGGTTGTGATTTGGTATCGCGGGGGTTGGTGTCCCGTTTGCCAGAAACATTTGAGCGGGATTCAGGAAGCCCTACCGGCCATCAAGGCCGCCGGCGGAAAAATTGTGGCGGTCACTCCCGAGTTGCCCGAGAGCTCAAAGCTAACTGCCAAAGAGGGAGGTCTCGACTTCCCCGTCCTCACCGACAAAGGCAATGAGCTCGGCAAAAAGTACGGCGTGGTCTTCAAGCTCGATCCTGACACAGCCAAAAAGTATCAAGAGTGGATCAATCTGGAGAAGCGCAATGGTGATGCGAGCATGGAATTGCCCGTGCCCGTGGCCTACATTATCAATCGAGAAGGCGTCATCACTTTCGCGTTTGTGAACGCTAATTACGGCGAGCGCGTGAAACCGGCTGATGTCGTGCAAGCGTTGAAATCTCCGCATGTTAATTAGAGCACCTGTTATACTACTCCAAACCCTGCCCATGGTCGCGGTTTGATTGTTCCCTACCAACATCCCTACTTGACTTCATCATGCCAGAATTTGATATCGCCAAATCATCCCGGCGCTCGGTTATGAAGTGGCTGCTTGCGCTGTTACTCCTGATCGCCGCCTTTGCCGCCAGTTGGATCGCGACGGCTGGTTATGTTTCTCAACAAACCGTCGAGCGGAGCTTCGTCATCAACGAAGATTTTACCAAGGTTCGCAAGATCATGGTCCGCACGAATGCCGCCAAGGAAATTATCACCATGGGCGGCACGAGTGAATTCGTCGACCAAAAGTGGGAAGAAGGTTCAGTCGATATTGGGGCGGAAAATGTTGGCGAAGCGCTGCTCAAGTCGGTTTTTTCCGCTGACCCTGGCTGGGAACTCAATCTTGAAGGTGAATTGAAAGTGCGCACACTCGACGAGTATGTGGGACGTGAAGTGGTCACCTTGCAGCAGAATGTGCATATCGATCCGAACGTGATCAACTCCGCTACGAAGCTGCTGAAAGGTTCCGAGCGCTTACTCGATTATGCCATGACGACCCGCTTGGAGCGCGAAGAGGATCACACGCTCATCACGCTGAAACTGATGCAAGAGATCAAAACACACGCCCCCTGGTTTGCCCACGGCATTGCCGATCGCCGCGTGAAAGCTTCCGCCGCGAGGTCACTCGAAAAACAAGAAGGGGCGATGATTAAGCTGATTGAAGACAACAAAGACAAGGAATGGTTGTTTCCGTTGAATTGAGTTTTTAGCGGAGTGCGTAGAGAAATGTCATCCTGAGAGAGGCTTGCCGACCGAAGGATCTAGATTTGCATACTCGTAAGCATTGAAAGCGTGGAAGAATTGAAGCCAGATTCTTCGGTCGCTGAGGCTCCCTCAGAATGACCCATACAATCAACTGCTATTCCCTTTCGGCACGATCAAAAACCTTTGTAAACGTCTCGCGGACCTTGCGGAAGGTGTCGAAAACTTTTTTATCAAGTTGCGCCGGATCGCTGGTGCCCATCAGGAACGAGAGCTTGGCCTGTTCGCGTGGGTCTGCGGGGAATTCATGCCGTCCCGCGGCATCCATTAAGCGGATGCGGGCTTCGATGCTGCGTTGGAAGCCGTACGCATTCCGCAAGAAGATTGCATCATCGGCATTGAGTACACCGGCTTTTTCCAGGGCCACAAGAGCGGCGATGGTGTTGGGCTTACGCAACTCAGGCATTTTCGCACCATGTTTGAGCTGCAACATCTGCACGAGAAATTCGGTATCCATCGTGCCACCAGGGCCGCGTTTGAGGTTGCGCTCGGAAGCGGATTCTTCGAGTTTCGTACGCATCGCGCGAATCTCGGCCGCATCGCGCGCCTGCCAAGGCTTGCCATAAACGGCCTCGGTCACGGCCTCGAGCGCTCGTGTGGCTGCTTGTTCGCTGCCGACGATCACGCGCGCTTTGCAGAGCGATTGCCGTTCCCAAAGTTGTCCGCCCCCTTCGTGAAAGTAACGCACGAAACCGGCGAGCGACAAAGCGAGTGAGCCGCTCCGACCGGTCGGTCGCAAGCGCGGATCGACTTCGTAGAGCCGGCCATAGGGGCCGAAATGGGTCGCGCGTTTGATGATCCGCTGACCCAGTTCACTGAAAAAGTGATTGTTGCTCGTGTTTTGAATCGTGGATCGCCGAGGCGCGTGGGTTTGGCCGTCGGCTTCGTAGAGAAACACGAGATCAAGATCGCTGTGATAATTTGGCTCGCGGCCACCGAGTTTGCCCAGGGCGAGCACGATGAATTCGCAGGGTTCGCCGATGCGTTCGGACCCCGGATGAAATCGCCAATACGGCGGCAACTCGCCGTCGGTGAGCGGCACACTATGGGGCTCGCCGATCCGCGGCTCGCCACGTTTTTCGATAAGTTTCGCCGTCTCGGCTTCGACGATGTGCCGCAGGCAGGCCTCGGCCACGTCGGATAGCTCAACGTGGGTATCTTGGATGTCGTCCTTGCCAAGAATATCACGGACCCCCACGCGCAAGTGCTGGGAAACCTTAAAACTGTGCAAAATCGGTTCTTTGTCCTCGGCACCTCGGGTGAGCTCCGCGAGCGAGGCTTCCAGCGTCGCTAGGTCGGGAAGTTTGTCGATGAGCAAGCTGTCGAGCAACTCGTCGATCATGCCGGGATTGCTGGTGAGAATGCCGGAAAGATAGGGGCAGGCCGCGCACAGCGTCACATACAAATTGAGGGTGGGATGGTTGCTGCTAAACAGCTCCCAGAGCGCCGCCTTACCACCCAAGGAATCACTTACGCGGCTAAGCGTGACCAGCGTCCCATCGGGATCGGGGGTTTCCGCGATGGCCGACAACAGCCGCGGGGCAATCGACGCCAGGAACATGCGGCAACGCCGCGTGGAGAGGAAGGGAATCGGCTCCTCGGCGAGCGACATGAGATTGGTGTACGCGGTGCGTGGATCGGCAAACGGATATTTGCCCATGACGCGGTCAATCGTTTCCGGCGCGGGATCGGGGTCGTTCACCAAATCAACTTCTGGCTCGGTCGCGGCGTCGTCGCCAAACGCATCGTGGAGCAAGTGATCGAGAATCTTGCGATTCACCTCGGTGCGCTGCTTGTAATCTTTGCGAAATGCTTCGAGGGCCGTGGCACCAGGGCGATCCGTGTAGCCCATGCGGCGAGCAACTTTCGTGAGATCACTCGTTGCTTGAGGAAGCTGATGCGTCTGCAAGTCGTACATGATCTGCAAGCGATGTTCGAGTTTGCGGAGGTAACTGTAGTTCTCTTCGAGAATCGTGCTTTCCTGATGCGTGAGCGCGCCGGCTTGGTTGAGCTTGGTGATCGCTTCGAGCGTGTTGCCGGTGCGAACTTGTTCCAGAGCTCCACCATTCAAGAGTTGCAAAAATTGAATGACGAACTCGATGTCGCGAATGCCCCCGTGACCGGTTTTCACGTCGCTCGAAGCCAATTCGCCGTGCGTGCTGCGATCCTCGATCCGTCGCTTGAGCGACTTTATGCCGGTGATGTCGGTGAGGCTCAAATAGCGGCGATAAATCCAAGGCTCCATGCGACTCAAGTATTCGTAACCCAGCTCCATGTCGCCGGCAATCGGGCGCGCCTTCACATAGGCTTGGCGTTCCCAAGTGCGGCCCCGCATGTCGTAGTAACCGAGGGCTTGTTCGACACTCGCGCAAAGCGGACCTTGCCGACCTTCGGGCCGCAAACGCATATCAACGCGGTAGACGAAACCCAACTCGGTGGTTTCCGTGAGCAGGGCAATCAATTCTTGCGCAACCGCCGTGCAAAACTCGTGGCCATTCTCTCCCTCGCGAGCGGCAGCACCCGAAGAAGTCTGGTAAAGAAAAACGAGGTCGATATCGCTCGAATAATTCAACTCCAGGCCGCCGAGTTTGCCCAAAGCGAGCACGACAAACCGCGGTGGCGAATCCTGGCGACCATTGTTGGGATGTTTGCGCTTCCAGACTTTGCGCAGGGCGAACTCAAGAGCGGCTTCAACGGTCGCATCCGCCACGTACGAAATCTGCCGCGTGATCTGCGCGACCGGCACGCCGAGCACGAGATCGCCGTACGCAATCCGCAGAGTTTCGCGACGCTTGAAGCGGCGAAGCGCGGCCATGACATCCTCTTCGTTTTCGAGTCGGCGAATGTCGGTGAGTAGTTCCTCGATCAACAATTCGCGCGCCACCGGACGGCCCTCGGTGAGACGCAGCAATTCGTAGCTCTCGGGATCGACGCAAAGCTGATCGCTCAGGTGCTGGCTGCTGTTCAGGATCAACAACAGATTGGTGAGGGCATGCGGATCACGCTCGAACAGCGCGGCCATCGAGAGTGGACTGCGCGAGGCCAGAAAAAATCGCTCCAGATTATTGAGCGCCATGTCGGGGTCGGCCAACTGCGGGGCCGCGTCGGCAAACTGCTCCAAAATAATTGTGAGCAAATCCAGCGGCACCAGGGCCGCGAGCTTGGTGAGATTGAGATACGCCGCTCGTGTGTTAACGATTCCCACGGCAGCGAGCCAGGGCTCGGCTGCTTCGCGCGAATTCAACACACTACGAAGCTGATCGATTTCGATGGCAAGCTTGGACACCAGGCAAATCTCGTCGCTAGGGAAGTTCCGAACAGCGGCAGGCAACGGTCTGCTCGACCATTGACATAATACAACCTACCGCGGACCGCGAGGGATGTGTCGCAGTCTGCTAACCCTTGCCTGGATCTTCGATACCGAATGGCCGACATTCAGAGGAGCACGTGCCGCCATGTCTGCCAACCAACCCGTCGCCACTCTCTCTTCTATTGTCCCACCGACTGGGGAGGAAATCAACGGCAACGGTCAGGCATTCAGCGAAAACAATTCGGGCCCGACATGCTGCGTCACCACCGCGCCGAAGAGCGTGTGGGCGTTGGCGTCGTAAATCGTGATCGGCAAAGTTTGGCCAATCTGGCGGCGGTTGCCGTCAAAGACCACGATGCGGTCGCACATCGTGCGGCCCGTGAGTTGCAATTGCAGCGCGTCGGGATCGTCCGATTTTTCACTTGCCTTGCTAGGGCCTTCGACGAGCACGGAGACATTACGACCCAAAAAGGCATGATTGTCGACTTCGCTGATCATGTTCTGCATGGCCAAGAGTTCATTATTCCGCCGCTTCTTCACGTCCTCGGGAACATCATCGGGGAAAAGCTCGGCACCTTTGGTGCCGGGTCGCTCGCTGTACTTGAAGATGAAACTGTTTTTGAAGCGCTGCTCATGAACGAGCTTGCAGGTGAGTTGAAAATCGTCCTCGGTCTCGCCGCAGAAGCCGACGATAAAATCACTTGTCACGGCGGCTTCGGGGACGAGATGGCGAATACGATCCATCATCTCGCGGTAATCTTCCACCGTGTAGCCGCGCTTCATCCGTTCAAGGACACGATTGGAACCACTCTGTACGGGCACATGCAGATACTTCGCACACTTGGGCAAATCATGCACGACTTGCAGCAAATCATCCGTCATGTCCTTGGGATAATTCGTGACGAATTTGATCCGTTCGAGACCATCGATCCCATGCAGCGAGGTCAAGAGATCGCTGAGCCGCGTGACGCGATCCCCTTCGCGATAACGATAGCTGTTGACCGTTTGGCCCAAGAGGATGATTTCCTTGCAACCTTCGTCGGCAAGTTGTCGAGTCTCGGCAATAATGTCGTCGGGATGGCGGCTTTGTTCGGGACCTCGGACACTCGGCACAATGCAGTAGGTACAAAACTTGTCGCAGCCGATCATGATCCGTACATACGCTTGATACGGAGTCGGCCGCATCGCCGCGTCGCGCAGGGGGTCGAAGCTTTCGTGGCTGCGCTCGATCTGTTGGCGAGTGCCTTCCTTGCGGCCAAGGCTGACTTCCATCTTCTGGCCGCCGCCGGCTTCGATCTCGGCGATTAAGTCGGGAACTTGATGCAATTGGCCGGGGCCGACGATCAGGTCAACATAGGGCGCACGCTCGAAAATGAGCCGCTGATCTTTCTGGGCCATGCAGCCGAGTACGCCAATGATTTTGTGCGGATGCGTGACCTTGGCATTTTTCAGACGCCCCAAAGCGCTGTAGATTTTGTCCTCGGCATGTTGCCGCACGCTGCAGGTATTGAACAGAATCGTGTCGGCATCGCTGGTGTTGTCGGTCAGCTCGAAACCTTGCTTGCGCAAGCTGGCCACGACAAGCTCGCTGTCGAGCACGTTCATCTGGCAGCCCACGGTTTCGATGTAAAGTTTTTTCATGCTGTACTATGCGGCTTCTTTCTTCTTCGCTTTCTTTTTCTTCTTCTGCAAATCGACCATTTGCTCGCGCACTTGGTTCACCAACTGATTGCGGCGGCTCGTCATGAGCCGTACGAGCGCCGTGATGGCGATGTAGCCTGCGACGCACAGCAATAATATGTCCCAACGATCCATGGCCCGACTCCCTCCAGGCAACCTACGATTTCGACGAACTCTCATAATACACGCTGGCAGGGGTTCTCGGCGAGGCAGAAATTGGAGGCTGATAGCAACTCGGGCTGCTATTTCAGCACATCCCCTACCCTCACTTGATACCCCCGCAAGAAATCCGCCGCGGACATCACCCGTTTGCCCGCCGGTTGGATTTGTTCCAGGCTCAGAAAGCCGTTGCCCGTGGCGATCACCAATTTCTGATCAGCGGAGACGACCGTGCCGGGGGAACTTGCCGAGTCCGTCTCCTCGGCGATCTGCACGCGGTCGAGAATCAGGCGCAAGGGTTCGCCCACGGCGCGCCGCCAATCGGTGTACGCCCGTGGCCAGGGGTGCAAGGCGCGCACCTGATTTTTGATTTCTTGTGCCGAACGCGACCAATTGACTTGGCCATGCTCCTTGGCGAGTCGTGGGGCCTTCGTGGCTTGCGATTTGTCTTGCTCGATGGGTTGAATCGTTCCCGCCGCTATTTGGTCGACAACTTGTAACACAAGTTGGGCCCCGCGTGCGGAGAGGCGGGCTTCCAGTTCACCGGCGGTTTCGTCGGGATTGATCGCCAGCCGGTCCACCCCGACGCATGGCCCCGCGTCAAGGCCGGGGGTCATTTGAATGACGGTGTTGCCGGTTTCGGCATCGCCGTTGAGCACGGCCCATTGCACGGGCGCCGCGCCACGATACTTGGGAAGCAGCGAACCATGCAGATTGATGCCGCCGAGTCGCGTGACGGCGAGTGTTTCGGATTTGAGAATCTCGCCGTAGTCGCAAACCACTAGGAGATCGACTTGCAACTCAGCAAGCTTGCCGCGCGCTTCATCGGAGTTAACCGTCTCGGGCAACCAGCGCGGGATGCCCAATTCTTCGGCGGCAACTTGCACGGGAGCGGGCAGCGGCTTGCGGCCCCGCGGCGGACGGCTCACCGCCAGCAACACTTCATGCGCGGAACCACGCAGCGCCCGCAACGTCGGCACGGCAAACGGCCCGGTTCCCAGCATAATGATCCGCATGAATGCCTCCGCGACCAACGGAATTAGGTCCGCAGTTTTTCGAGTGCGGCGATGTGAACCACGATTTCCTCGTCGGTCGCCATCTCGCCCACGTCGCGTTTGCTTTGGAAGTCGATTTCAAATTCTTCCAAGTCTTCGCGCAGATCGGCAAGCTGTGCGGGAGACAAACGATCGATGAAGAGCACGCCGTCGAGGTGATCGGTTTCATGCTGCACAATGCGGGCAAACAGGCCATTGAGTTCACCGCTGAATAACTCGCCGGCCAAATTGTAAGCTTCGACTTGCACGGTTTCCTTGCGAGTGACCTGCGCGACAAGCCCCGGAATGCTCAAGCAACCCTCTTCGCCCTCGACTTGGCCCTTTCCGCCGAGGATCACGGGATTGATGAAAACGTGTTCGGAATCTTTTTGCTTGGCATCGCCCGTGGGATTGGCGATGAACAGCCTGTACGGCAGGTCCACCTGATTAGCCGCGAGGCCCACTCCCTCGTGTTCGTACATAAGATCGAACATCTGGGCGATCATGTCGCGCAGCTCACGATCAACCCGCTTGAGGGGTTTTGAAACATGCCGCAAGGTGGGGTGCGGATAATGAATGACTTCCAAACTCACGCCAGTACCTATGTTCCCAAAGGATAGATTCCCAAAACGCTTATTGTGTGCGATTCGGGCGCGAAGGGACAGATTCAGAGGCGCAGATTTTTGCTGAATTCTGATGTGCAAAAAAAATCCCGGATCGCAACGCGATCCGGGAATCGTGCATTATTCAAACATTATCGCTGCGTCGGATACCACGGTGCTCGCACGTGGTAGACACCGAATTGGTGCGTGCTGCTGGGCCAGACGGGCGTGTTGCGGAAGCCAGCACCAAAGGGGCCGGGGCCAGGGTAGTTGCGGCCGAATTGGTGGTCGATCCGCGAGATGCTCGTGCTGGGCGCTCCCCAACTCCAGTTGGTTTGCAACTGAGCGGTCGGCGGTACGACCATGGCAATCGGATAGCCATAAGACGAGTGGGCGTAATTGGCGTGCCAGTTCGTGAGTTCGGCACGGCGTAATGGGTGCAAGTAAGGAGCTTCGGCTTGCGCCGCGGAACCCAGCAACGATGCCGCCAAGACGAAAGCGCTGCAGCAACTTGAAAGTTTATTGATCACGATTTCATTCCTCGTGGCTTAAAGTGTGTTGGTGCCCAAGCATTGGTGAATCAATACTTGTTGCTCAGATCGTGGAACATGTCTTGCAACCGCAGGCCGCGCGTGCCGTAACGAATCTTGGCTCGTGTCCAGCCAGCACCCGGCGTGTGAGCATAGTGCGAACGATGATGGTGGTACATCATTTCGTGCGGCATCAAGGGTTGGTAGGTCGTGTAGCTATGCCCGACATGGATCGGCACCGGCAAGGGCGCGACGTACATCTGCGCGGCCGTGCCACTGGGCTGTGGCCCTTCGTAGAAATTGTAGAACAAGTCGTTCTTGCTCTGGTAGCTGATCACGCGTTTGTAGCGGCCTTCGACTTCGGCGCGGCCGGTGGCACAATCAAACAAAGAGCCCATCAAGCACGCCATCATGCCGACGGCGAGAATACGAATAGCCATGCATCGCCTCCCTGCGCTGCCAAGCTGTCGCGCGAAGTGCTTGCACCAGGGCAAGAATTCGGCGAGAGTCGGGGGTTGGTTTTGGTTGAGCCCAATCAGGCAGGTGGTCTGCGACTGACCGAGATTGGACTGCGAGGTTGCGGGCTGCGGCAATCAGCGGCTCGGCCGGCTGGATCGCAACAGTCCTAGAATGGGTTTCGGCCAAAGCGGGTCGCAACGATGAGAATTTGTTTTCCGCTCCTGCCGACAATTCCAATTGCAAGCGAAATGCGGGGGCTCATGCCCTGGGTTTGCCGCCCAGAAGTCGCTACAATCCCCCTAATCCACAGAGTTTAGCGGCTTGAGTCTTGCCCTCGGCATCGGAACGATGCCGGCTAACTCCATGGTATTTGGCGAACCGGCTTACCGGCTCCTCGTCTCGGTAGTTCCAAGTTTGTTTTGAGTGGAGATGCCCCCATTGGTAACGAAAAAGAAAGTGGCAACCGTCAAGAAAAAAGCTGCGCGGCCCGTGAAACAGACAACCGGCGCAGCCCCCAAAAAACTCGCCGCGCGGGCCACGGAGGTTGTCGAAGTCGAGGACTCTGAATCTCACCCTGAGACCAACGGCGAGGCCAAACCCAAGCGCCGCACGACCGCCCAGGCGATGGCCGCCAATCAGCGTGATATCTCGGTCAGCGAATTCTTTGCCAAGAATCGGCACCTCTTGGGGTTCGACAATCCGCGCAAGGCGCTGCTTACCACCGTCAAGGAAGCGGTCGACAATTCGCTCGATGCCTGTGAAGAAGCGGGCATCTTGCCCGAGATTTGGGTTCACATCGAGCAGACCGCCCCGGATCGGTACAAGGTTGGCATTCAAGACAATGGCCCCGGCATTCTCAAAAAGCAAATTCCGCTGATCTTTGGCAAGTTGCTCTACGGCTCAAAGTTTCATCGCCTGCGACAAAGCCGCGGTCAGCAAGGCATCGGCATCAGCGCGGCCGGCATGTACGGCGTGCAGACCACCGGCAAGCCGGTGAAGATTATCTCGAAAGTGGCTGCCAACAAACCGGCTCACTATTACGAAATTCAAATCGACACCAAGAAAAACGAACCACGCATTCTCAACGGCAACGGCGACGGGGTCGACATTCCCCCCGGCGACAAAGCGAAAGCCGCCATCGAGAAGCATGGTATCGAATGGGTCGAGCAGTCGCACGGCACCCGCGTGACGATTGAGCTCGAAGCCAAATTCGTGCGTGGCCGTGGCAGCGTCGGCGAGTATCTTGAACAAACGGCGATTGCCAATCCGCATATCACTCTGCACTACGAAGACCCCGACGATTTCGAGTACATTTACGAACGCTCCACCAAAACGCTCCCGCCTGAGCCGAAGGAAATCAAGCCGCATCCCTACGGCGTGGAACTGGGCCGCTTGGCGGCGATGCTGGAGGAAGGAACTGGCTCAACGCTCTCCGAGTTTTTGAGCACAAAATTTTCGCGGGTCAACGGCGCGGTTGCCAAGAAGATTTGCGAAACGGCCAAAGTCAGCACGCGGACCAACACGCGCAAAGTCGACCGCAAGCAGGCGGAGGCGATTTACCACGCGATACAACAAACCAAGATCGCCGCCCCCGCAACCGATTGTATTTGCCCGATTGGCGAGGACTTGATTCTCAAGGGAATGCACAAAGTCGTGCCGGGTGAATTCTATGCGGCAGCCACGCGGCCACCATCCGTGTATCGGGGCAATCCGTTTCAAATTGAAGTCGGGCTTACTTACGGCGGCACGGCTCCCACGCAGAACATTACCAAGGAATTGCTGCTCGAACTTCTCGAAGAAACCGACGCCCGCACGGTGCGGCAATTCTTGGTCCATACCTTCAACGGTCTCGGGCCTGAGGGAGCGGACAAGATCATCAAGAATGCCAACATCGGCACGCGGCAAACGCCCAACAAACTCAAGCCCAAAGAAGTGGAAAGCCTGTTCACCGCGATGAAAAACGTGAACATCTCGGAAGGTCAGTCGATGGAAGTGCTCCGCTACGCCAACCGCGTGCCGTTGCAGTTTCAGCAGGCGGGTTGTGCGATCACGCAAACCGTCAGCGGCATGAATTGGCGCAGTTATGGACTGAGCCAATCGCGTGGCGGACTTCCCAAGGGGCCGGTGAGCCTGATGGTCCACATGGCAAGCGTGTGGGTGCCGTTCACGAGCGAATCTAAGGAAGCGATTGCCAATTACCCGGAGATTCAAAAAGAAATTCGGCTCGGCCTCCAAGCCGTGGGTCGGAAGCTCGGCATGTTTCTGCGGCGCCGACTGCGGGTGAAGCAGCAGGCAGACCGCCGCGAGATCTTCTTGCGTTATCTCAAAGAGGTTTCCAATGCCGTGAGCGAAATCAACGGCGTGAAGCAGGCGGAGTTGTATGAACAACTCGTGAAAGTCGCCAAGAATCGCACGGCCGACGCCGACATGAAGCTCGACGAGCGCGGCAAGAAGCTGCAAGAAGACCCAACACAGCTCAACTTGGGTGACAACGTGTTGATCGTCGATCCGATGTCGCACGAAGCGGCGATCAATCGCGTGGCGATTGCCGACGAACCCGATGAAGAAATCGAAGAGTAAACCGTTAGCCGGCAGTGTCCCACTGCCGTGTTTGTTTCGTGTACCAAAATTATCTCGGTCCGCCGCGGCGAACCGGCTAACAAGATATAGAACCCATGGCCAAGAAACGCCCCGTTCGAGTGACAACCCCCGCGAAAACCTCGGTGAAGCTTACTCCGCGGGATAAGAAAACGATGACCAGCATCACCGGCCTCGCCGACCGCGTGGTCAGCGCCGCGAAGACGCGCAAAGATCCGTATGTGGATATCCCTTCGCGCACGCTGTCGAACGTGAAGTTCAGCCCCCGCAAGGGAATCCTCGAAATGGGCAGCGGCAAAAACCGCCGGCAGCTTTTCGATCTGTCGCAGGCGAAGGCGTACATGCGCACCATGTTGGTGGCAAGCGGCTGCAAACGGCTCCTCGATCAGGGCAAGACCACCAGCCTCCGGGGTTTGTTCTACATGCTCAAGCACACCATCGAGGGGGCCAAGGAAAACACGTTCGACGACCAAAATGAATGCGACACGATCATCGAAGACGTGGAAGTGCTCTTGGATTCAATCCGCGAGGAATTGCATCTCTACGCCGAGAACCGCGGGGCGATGGTGGGCAACATTACCCTCACCGACAAAGGGGACACCATCGACTGCGCGCGGATGGGTTCCGGCGGTTATGCGATTCCCTCGATTGTCGAACCCGAGGTGATTGAACTTGATCCCAAAAAGTGCGGGGCGAAGTTTATCCTGCACGTCGAAAAAGGAACCGTATGGCAACGGTTCAACGAAGACAAATTCTGGCAGAAGCATAATTGCATTCTCACCCACGGCAGCGGCCAACCCCCGCGCGGCGTGCGCCGCATGTTGTACCGGCTGCACAATGAGTTGAAGCTGCCGATCTATTGCGTCCTCGATAACGACCCTTGGGGCTACTATATCTACAGCGTGATCAAACAGGGTTCGATCAACTTGGCCTACGAATCGCAACGGATGGCCATCCCCGAAGCGAAATATCTGGGCCTCCGCAGCATCGACCATGAACGGTGCAAACTCTCCGACAGCGTAAAGATCTCGCTCAACGAGAACGACCGCAAGCGAGCGAAGCAGATTGCTCAGTACCCCTGGTTCGAGAAAAAGCGTCGTTGGCAGGCCGAAATTCAGCGGATGCTCAAAAACGACTTTAAGCTGGAAGTCGAATCGCTCATCTCTAAAGACATTAGCTACGTGACCGAGGTGTACGTCCCCGAGCGGCTGGCCGAGCAGGATTGGCTGGATTGATAGTGAGTGACATGCAATAATTCATGTTGTACTTGCTGTTCAACTCCAAACGGATCATCTTTCGGATATTGTCTTGTAAGGGGTTATCCAATGGGCGACATTCCTTTCAATGATTTATTGAATCGGTCTTTGTCATGCTGACCGGGAATCAGGATCAGGCCACGGTGATCCAGGCGATGAACGAAGGCCAAGTCTTCCGCTTTCTCAATAAGCCTTGTGAT
>JAWXAV010000099.1:0-46908 GCA_034439695.1 Bythopirellula sp.
TCACGATGGCATGTTGAGCGTACAAACCGCTGTTTTTACAAGGTGTGGCGCAAATCGCGTGCCATTGTGCGGGAAGTCATCTGGGAAATCCGGGTTTAATGAATCGCTCGCCCTCGCCGCCGCCTCGATCGCTCTCGCCTGGATGGCCGTCCACGCTTGGTCGCTGAACCGTGAACCGCAAGGCGCTAGCCGCGGGTTCTTCGGTTTCGGGGCGTCCTCAAAGAATCCAACGCAAGCGCGTTGCGGCTCATGTTGAACCGCGCGGCCAAAAGTAGCGGCTGATAATGGCCGCGCGTTTGTGATAAAATCAGCAAAGCGCTAAACTCTGTTTAGGCACCAGTTCCTTGAAAATTTGGTTGGAAGGGCACACGACATGTTGTATGCCTCTGCCCAACGACGATAAAAATCGCAAGCTTTTTCTCGCCAAACCACATCATCTAGTGGGAATGGCCAGATCGCCCACTAGCAGTAGACATTTTCGGTCGCCGCCGCACCCCTGGGCCGAAGAGTGCCACAACATCTTGTGTTTCCCGCCCTGGCCGACGATTAGGACTTAAATTCAGGCCAATCCTTGCCCCTGACCGGGAGTGCTGGAAATGGTTGGAGAGAGCTAAACTTCGGGCTTTCATGGGGTTGAAATTCTCTCCAAATCAGCGACAATCGATAGCTTCCGCCTACTCCACCAGTCTCGGCTGGTGGGGATGCTCGCGGTTTCACTGCCCATTCATACGCGCTGTTGCCAGCACGTTCCTAAAATACTGGTTTCGAGTTCGGAGAGTTTGTCATGTCGGAAGTTTTGGAAGTCGCCAAACGCGAGTTGCACGGAAAGCTCAATAACGGCCGTTTACGCCGGTCGGGACAACTTCCGGCAGTCTTGTACGGCCACGGCAAAGAGCCGATCAGCCTGACCGTCAGCGTCGATGGCCTGAAAGCCACGATGCGGCACGGTGCCAAGGTGGTCGAGCTCAAGGGTGCTGCGGACGGACAAGCGTTGCTCCACGAAGTTCAATGGGACACTTTCCAGCAACACGTTCTGCACGTCGACTTGTTGCGGGTCGATGCCAAGGACCGCGTCAAGCTGGAAGTCGATTTGCTGCTACGCGGCGAGGCTCCCGGCGAGCACGAAGGTGGCGTGGTTGAGCATTTAGTGCATTACTTGGAAATCGAAACCGATCCCGGCCACATCCCCGATCATTTGCATGTGAGCGTCAATCATCTGCACTTGGGCGGCACATTGAAAATTAAGGACATTCTCGATCTTCCCGAAGGAGCCAAGGTTTTTGGCGATCCCGACATGGTGCTTGTGCATTGCGTCGAGCCGACCGAAGCTCCGGATGCAGAAGTGGCCGAAGGTGCCGAGCCGGAAGTCATTGGCCGCAAGGCTGGTGATGAGGAGGAAGCGGCAGAGTAGTGCTGGCTCTCTCGTCACTGTGCTTGCAGGTTAAGGCGGTGAAAGCAGGGAGGCGCGAAGTTGGATGATGTTAATTGTTGGCCTGGGGAATCCCGGGAAAAAATACGAAGAAACTCGGCACAACATTGGTTTTGAAGTCATCCAGGCCTTGGCCCAGCGAAACGCAACGGCCCCTGGGCGACTGAAGTTTGAAGGACAAATACAAGAAGGTCTCGTTGGCACTGAAAAAATCTTGCTTCTCATGCCCCACACGTTCATGAATTTGAGCGGACGGAGCGTGAAACAGACGCTCGATTTTTATAAAATGACCGAGACGGACCTGTTGGTCGTTTGCGACGATTTTCACCTGCCTTTGGGATCATTGCGGCTGCGGCCGAGTGGTTCTGACGGGGGGCAAAAGGGACTCGCCGACACGGTGCGTCAATTGGGAACCGACCAATTCGCCCGCTTGCGAATGGGAATCGGTCCGGTGCCCGAGCAGTGGGATCCAGCCGACTTTGTGTTGGGGAAATTTGGAACCCACGAACGCAAGGCGGTCGACGAGCAAGTTACGCGAGCCCGCGAGGCAGTGCTCATTTGGGTCGAGCAAGGCATTCTCGCGGCGATGAACAAATTTAACGGTGGTCGACCGGATGAAACGAAATCCGAAGGCCAATAAATATAATTCGTGGGTGGCATAAAACAGCTTTTTTGACAAGTTAATCGGAGTATCGCTTTGGACGGGAATATTGGAGTTTACGAAGGTCTGTTCATCCTTGACTCAAACGCTTTCGCGCGTGATCGCGAGGGTTTGCCGCGCGACATCAACGGCTACATCGAAGCTGCCGGCGGGCAGATTGAAGTCAGTCGGCTGTGGGAAGAGCGCCGCTTGGCCTACCCCATCAAGGGTCAACGCAAGGGGGCCTACTGGATCACCTATTTCCGTTTGCCGACCGGGGCCCTCAAAGACCTCACCCGTCAGTGCGAAATTCACGATGGTATCTTGCGCCAATTGTTCGTCCGTTTGCCGGGCGCGCTCGTTGAGCCCATTCTGGAACATGCCAAGAGCGGCGGCGTGGTTCGGGTCACTCCGGTGGCTGACGACATCGTCGAAGTGGAAGAAGAAGTCGTTGCGACCTAAGTTTACGAACTAGCAGGTTCGTGAATCACCACCCCTGAATTGTGCCTCACACAAGGATTGGCCCCATGGCTAGTTTCAACCGAGTGGTCCTGATGGGCAATTTGACCCGCGACCTCGAGCTGCGCTACATCGGCAGCGGCATGGCGGTTGCCGATATCGGTCTGGCGGTCAATGATCGCGTGAAAAAGAACGACCAATGGGTTGATGAAGCCACATTCGTCGACGTGACTCTTTGGGGCCGTACGGCCGAAGTGGCCAACGAATACTTGAGCAAAGGCTCGAGCGTGCTGATCGAAGGCCGCCTTAAGATGGATTCCTGGGAAAAAGACGGCCAAAAGCGGACCAAGCTCAAGGTCGTCTGCGAGCGGATGCAAATGGTCGGCGGCAAGGGAGGCGGCCAAGGCGGTGGCGGTAGCAGAGGTGCGTCCGCAAACCAGACTGCAAGTGCCGATCCTCATGAATATTCGTCGGCCTCGATGGATTCCATGCCGGACGACGAGATTCCGTTCTAACAACACATTCGCAAACGATTGGCTGAACGGCGAAACATCGCATTGTCATCGCGCAACCAATAAATTAACATCAAAACACTAACCTACGGCGATACTGGACATGAGTACCAAGCAAAAGAAGCTCAAGAGAAAACCTCACCGCATCAAACGCCTTCCCACCGGAGCCCATGGGGGCATCGAGTTGCTGCTCATTCATAGCGTCGAAGACCTGGGGCATCAGGGCGATGTCGTCGAGGTTAGCCCTGGTTACGCCTACAACTATCTGATGCCTCACGGCATGGCCACGCTTGCCACCGATCACCACAAACGCATGGTCGAGAAGCATCGTGTGAAGCTGCAAGTCTTGGAAAAAGTGCAACAGGCGAATCTCAAAAAGAAGGCCACCGAGATCGCCAAGCAAAGCATAACGATCGAAGCCAACGCCACCGAGGATGGCCATTTGTATGGCAGCGTGGGTGCCGCGGACATTGTTGCCGCCCTCAAGAAGATCGATATCCACCTGAATCTCGATCAAATCCGCTTGGACGGCGTGCTCAAGGAATTGGGCCTCTACACCGTGAAGTTCAAGCTGGCCAGTGAGGTCGACGGCGAACTCAAGGTGTGGGTCGTGCCAACCGTTGGTGTCGACGAGAAGTAGGTCGTCGATTTTGCCAATAGCCATCGGCGCAAGCTGATGGCTAAATGCAGAGCTTTCGTGATTTTCTCGGCCTCGTAGAGATGGAGCGCACTCACCGTGGCAACGATTGAACGGACTCATGCCGGCACGCAACGCACCTCCGCCAACGTCGTGTTTGAACGACAATTGCCGCAGAGCATGGAAGCCGAGAAATCGGTGCTCGGCAGCATCTTGCTTCTGCCCGAGGTCTTCGACGAAGTCGCGCTCATCCTGCGGGCCAAGGATTTTTACAGCGAAGCCAATCGGACGATCTACGAGCACTTGCTCACCATGCACGATGGGGGCAAGAGTATCGACCCCATGCTGTTGGTCGAAAACTTACGTCGCGCCGAGCAATACGAAGCGATTGGTGGGGCGGCGTACCTAGCCGAGATCGCGCAGATCGTTCCCACTGCGGCCCACGCCGACTACTATGCGCGCATTGTGGCCGAAAAAGCGGTGCTGCGTTCACTGATTCACGCGGGGACCGATATCGTCCACGATGCCTACGATCCCACGCTTGAAACGCGGCAGGCACTAAGTCGTGCCGAAGAAAAGGTTTTCGGCATTCTCGAATCGCGTGGTTCCAGCGATTTGAGCACCATCAGCGAAGTGTTGCACGAATCGCTGGATCGCATAAATGCCCGACTCGATAACCAACATGCGTTTGGCGGTCTGGAAACCGGCTTTGAAGATTATGACCAACTCACGGGTGGACTGCAAAATTCGGAACTCATCATCTTGGCCGCGCGGCCCAGCATGGGGAAAACCGCGCTCGCGATGAACATTACCGAGCATGTGGCGGTGCAGCTGAATGTGCCAGTGCTGTTTGTCAGTTTGGAAATGTCGGCCCTTGAATTGGGAGATCGTTTGCTCTGTTCGATTGCGGAGGTGAACGGCCATCGTCTACGGAATGGCACGATTACAACCGACGAACGTAGTAAGCTGGTGCGTACGGCAGGAGAAATCAGCAAGGCACCGTTGTTCATTGATGACTCGCCCAGCCGCACGATGACCGAAATCTCGGCAAATGCTCGGCGGTTGAAGCGGCGCGAAAGCTTGGGTTTGGTGGTGATCGACTACCTGCAGTTGATTGAGCCCGATAATGGCCGCGATCCGCGGCAAGAACAAGTGGCCAAGATCGCTCGTCGCTTAAAAGGCTTGGCTCGTGAATTGAGCGTGCCAGTGTTGTGCTTGGCCCAGCTCAACCGCCAGGTGGAAGCTACTCGCGACAACAAGCCCCAGCTCAGCCATTTGCGTGAATCAGGAGCCATCGAGCAGGATGCCGACGTGGTGATGTTTGTCCACCGCGAAGAATACTACCAGTCGAATGAGGAGGATCGCGAGCGGGTCCGCGGGCAAGCCGACTTGCTAGTACGCAAGCAGCGCAACGGTCCCACGGGGGACGTGAAGCTTGCCTGGATTCACGATTTTACCCGTTTCCGTAGCTTCTCGCACAAAACCTATGAAGAATTCGACCAGTACGGCACGCCGGACTTTTAATTCTGGGCGTTTTTGGTGGTGCTGGCACTGCGTTTTCAGCAGGACTTCTATCGGGCCGTAACTCGGCTTGTCTCCCCCCCCTGGTTCGGCTATTTCTTTGCGGCCCAACTGGCGATCAATCTGCGCACGTGCCGCTTGGTCTGCCGCACCAACTTGCTTTTCTCCGATATCAGTTCAATTGCCCATGCCCTTCTTTGAGCGACATCTCCGAAATTTGGCGCAAGTGGCGAGAGCCTGTTTGCTCCTGCTGTGTTTGGTAAGGACCGATGTGGTCTTAGTGGCTGAGGAACTTCCGACTTCCTTGACCGAAGAGGCCGTCGATCCTGCTCAATTGGTCAAGGAGATTCGTATTCTTGGCAATGAAACCATCACGGCGAGCCAAGTCGCCGGCCATCTGACGACCCGGGTAGGTCGTCCTTTCGATCAGTCCGTGGTGCAGCGCGACGTACGGCGACTTGCCAATCTCGGCTGGTTCATCGACGTGAAGCTGCTCTACGAATCGACCCCGCAAGGACGAATCGTGATCTTCCAAGTCGTCGAACGTCCCACGATTCGTTATGTGTACTACATCGGTAACGAAGGCGTGACCGACAAAAAATTGGCGAAAGAAACTGGCTTAAAAGCGGGCGGTGCTGTTGATCCGTATGCCGTCGAAGAAGCTCGCCGCAAGATCGAAGAATACTATCAGGGTAAAGGCTACAACAACATTCAGGTGACGATTCTCGAAGGCACCAAGCCGACGGATAAGGGCATCTCCTTCTTGATTAACGAAGGTCTTTCGCAAAAAGTCTGGAACGTTGAGTTCGTCGGTAACGAATTTGTTAGCGAAGGCCGGCTGCGGACGATCGTGAAATCCAAGCCGCCGCTACTCAAGATTTTTAAGGGCTATGTGAACCGCGGGCAGATCGATAGCGACGTGGACTTGCTGACGGCCTACTATCGCTCATTCGGTTTTTTCCAAGCGAAGGTAAGTCGCAAGGTCGATTATTACCCGCGCGAAAACTGGGCCCAGATCACGTTCGTGGTGTCCGAAGGACAGCGATATAACATTCGTAACGTGCAGTTCATGGGCAACTCGAAGTTTGAACCCGTGGCCCTTTCTCAAGCCGCCAAGCTCAAGGGCGGCGAAGCCTTCGAGCAAAATAAAATGGGTGCCGACGCCCAATGGATTCAGGATCTTTATGGCAGCCACGGCTATGTGTTCGCCGACGTACGCCCGGAGACGGTCTTCCTCGAAGAGCCAGGCCAAGTAGACCTGCTCTACCACATCGAAGAGGGCGAACAATTCCGCGTGGGCCGCATCATCGTGCATATTGCTGGTGATCATCCCCATACCAGAATTCAAACCGCGATGAATCGCATGTCACTGCGGCCCGGCGACATCATGGATAGCCGCGAACTCAAGGCGAGCGAACGTCGTTTGTTGGCAAGTAGTTTGTTTCATTCCGACCCTGCCACCGGCGTGCGGCCGAAGATTACTTATCGTATTTCTGAAGACACCGAGGTCATGGCGGCGAACTTTACCACGGATGCAAGCCCGCGTACTGCGCCCCGCATACCCTCGAAACCTGGTTCCCGAGACGTTCGTGGCCAAAGCCCCGACAATTGGGGGCCAACCGTATTGCCACCACCTGGATTCGCCGGGGCCATCGCGCCTGTTGTCCCTGTGACCACGGTGCCGCAAGACTCAGCGGTTGTTCGTAAAGCGGATATTCACATCGAGTGCGAAAACCTGGAGCACTATCAAAGATGGTTGGAAGAAGAGGGCTTGTTGCCTGCTCAAATTCAAGAACCATCAGCGCCGCCAACTCCGGCACCAGTTACAGCGGAAGAGACAGTCATTCGCGGACAAAGCCCAGATTCAACCGCACCGGAATCAGGGTGGTGGGTGCGACCCGCCGCGGTCTCGCAGGCTGCTCAAGCGAATGCCAGTCCGTATGAGGCGGTGCGCGGTCAAACGCCTGACGTGGTGCCGAACAGTGCGTACGCAACTTTGCCAACCTCGGCGAATTCCCCTTATGGTGGTCGAGCCGTTGGCGCGACGGACCCGAGTGGCAAACCACCCAGCAACGTGCAAGCCGTGCAATACACGGAATCGATTCCGCCCCCCGCGCAAGGATTCGGGCCAACGCCCGGGTTCTCGGCCAATCCGGTGCCAGGTTATCAAGTCTTTCCCAACGGTGATCTCGGCTTTCCGGGGCAACCCTACCCACAGCAATCGGTCGACATCATTTTTGAAGGTCAAGAAACCCAAACAGGTCGCCTACAAGTCGGAGCAGGTATCAACTCTGATGCAGGCGTGGTCGGTAACATCGTTGTTGACGAACGTAATTTTGATTGGCGGCGCTTTCCAAGATCATGGGAAGATGTTCGAAATGGCACGGCCTTTCGCGGACAGGGGCAACGCTTCCGGATTGACGCTTCGCCAGGTAGCGAAGTGAACCGCTACCTGGTCAGCTTTCAAGAGCCATATCTGTTTGATTCGCCAATTAGTTTGGGCTTAAGCGGTTCGTACTTCGATCGTCGCTATACCGATTGGGATGAATCACGACTCGGGGGCCGGGTGTCGTTTGGTTATCAATGGCTGGAGAACGACTTATCGACAGTCGGTTCCTACCGCGGCGAAAGCGTGGAAATCACGAATCCGAGCAATCCAGCCCAGCCTGATTTAGCCGCGGCGTTGGGGACCAATGCGCTGCATGGCTTTAAGTTGGCGGTAATTAACGATACACGCGACAGTGCTTTCCTGCCGACGCAAGGTCACTACTTGGAGGTGTCTGGCGAATACGTCACGGGGACATTTGAATATCCTCGAGTTGAAGCAGACTTCCGCAAATACTACTTACTATCCGAGCGTCCTGACCACTCGGGGCGGCATGTGATTAGCTATGCCACCAACGTCGGTTGGCTGGGTGACGATGCTCCCATTTATGATCGCTTCTTCGCGGGTGGTTTTTCCACGTTGCGCGGGTTCGATTTTCGAGGTGCGTCGCCGATTGATATGGGCGTGGAAGTCGGCGGTGATTTTCAATGGCTTAATTCACTCCAGTACCTGTTTCCCATCACCGCCGATGACATGCTCCACGGCGTGGTCTTCTGCGACTTCGGTACAGTTGAACCCGAAGTCCAGATCGAAGATTTCCGCGTGGCCCCGGGCGTGGGCTTGCGGGTGACAGTTCCCGCGATGGGCCCCGCGCCAATTGCGTTGGACTTTGCCTTCCCCGTGGCCAAGGCCGATTTCGACGACGAGCAGGTGTTTAGCTTCAGCTTGGGCTTTAGCCGCTAGCGGCTATTCGAGGGAAGTTTCCAAGCACGGGCAATCGGGAGAGGCCTGCTGAATTGGGACCATGCGAGACCGCACGTTGTTGTAAATCAAGTGGTCAGGATAGGGCCGCTGATACCAGGTGCCCGCATAAAATTGCGTACCGAACCAGGGATTGTAGAATCCACCTCCCCACTGTCCGCCACCATGATGGCCGTGGCCACCGCCGTGACCTGCATTCACGAATGCGATGTCGCGACTACGCTGATAAATCGCGGGAAGCGCTTCTTCGGCACGAACTTCTGCAATTACGCTAAGGGTAAGAGCCACCAGACAAAGGTGCAGAATCGGACGAGTCACGTTAATAATCCCCGGTGAACTTGGTGCGAACAACGCCATCTCCATGCTAGGCAGGCGTTTTGCGGGTCGTCAAGTTTTGCGGAATTCTCGCGTTTTTAGCTCATTCTCCTCGCTGTAGAAACCGTTGGTTTTAGCGTCGCGGTCCTTGGCGGTCGCGGGGGTCTTCCAGGCTATCGGCCATACGGTTGAGGGCTTCGGTCTCGATTTGGCGGACACGCTCGCGGGTGAGGCCCAATTGCTCGCCAATTTCCTTGAGCGTGCGGGGCTCGTGGTTATCCAAGCCGAACCGCATTTTAAGCACGGTCGCCTCGCGTTCATCCATGGTGGTGAGCATTTCCATCACATGCCGCAGGCTGTCGCTTTCGACGAGGGTGTCGTCCGGGCTCAGTTGCCGCTCGTCCATCACCATGTCGCCCAAGGTCCAACCCGCCTCGGCTTGGTCGGTCTGAGGGGTGGCGTTGTAAATCTTGATCGCTTTTTTGATGATCGGCAGCTTTTTCTTGGGAAGGCCCAAGACGCGAGCGATTTCTTCGGGGGTCGGGCTGCGGTCCAGTTCCTCGGTCAAACGTGCCGTGGCCCGCCGCCATTTCGAGAGAAGCTCCACCATGTAGGCGGGAATGCGGATCGTTTTGCCCGTGTTGATGAGGGCCCGCTTGATCGACTGCTTGATCCAATAACTCGCGTAAGTGCTGAAACGGGTTCCCATCGCGGGGTCAAAACCTTCGACCGCCCGCAGCAAGCCGAGATTCCCTTCTTCGATAAGATCCTGCAAGCTGAGACCCTTCCCGGAATAGCCGCGAGCGATGTTCACGACCAATCGCAGATTGGCGCGCACCATGCGGTCGCGGGCCGCGGAGTCGCCATTGCCGATGCGCACCGCGAGGTCTTTTTCCTCGGCGGCATTCAGCAGGGCCGTTTCGTTGATCTCCCGCAGGTAGGTTTCCAATGGGGTTTGAACGGCTGCGGAGCTTTTGCGAGGTTTGGACGTGGTTGCCATATTTCACTTGAACCGTTGTTTGTGGGGGGATGCAAGCTTGCCATTCCACTGTGAACCGCCGGCTTTCGCCTGACGGGGCACACCCCACGACCTGATCGTGCAGGGTTTTGGCGCCACTCTTAACCGGTTCGAGTTCGTGGTCCTGGCCTGCGTTGCCAGTGAACAGCCACCCGCCTGGTTTACGTCCTGTTGCACAAACAGTATCGACGGCCGAGGGAAGCAGCCTGCACTTCCACCTGTTGATGTTGAAGTGGAAGGGCTGTACCCAAGATGCGGGCCGTAGCGATGAAAAGGGCACAGCCGATGAAACAGGCAGAGCCAATGAAAAGGGCACGGCGGAAATGTTCCGCCGTGCCCCGTGTTTATCAGGATCAAGTTGGCATGCCCAACTTATTCTTTCGCAGTCTCAACAACTTCTTCTTCGCTAACCCCGTTGGTTTCGCTGGCTGACTTAAAGAGTGGGCCGGAGTCGCTGCCAATACCGCCCTTGAGGTCGCCGGGATCGTTCTTGGCGGCAGCTTCGGCGGCTTCCGCGGCCTCGGCGGCGGCAAAGTCTTCCTCGGCCCATTCCACCCGCTTACGGGAGAGGCCAATTTTGCGCTCTTCGGAATCGACCCGCAAAACCTTCACTTCGATGTCGTCGCCGACGTTGACCACCTCTTGGGGATTTTCAACCTTATGGTCGGCAAGCTCCGAAATGTGCAGCAAGCCTTCCAAACCGTCTTCCAAACCGACAAAGACGCCGAAATTGGTAATCTTTGTCACTTTGCCCTTCACGAGCTGACCTTGTTGGTAGCGGTTGGGGATGTCGGTGGCCCAAGGATCTTCGTCCATTTGCTTGAGGCCCAGGGCGATGCGGCGACGTTCTTGGTCGACCGAAAGCACTTTGCACTCGACTTCCTGACTCTTCTCGACCACTTCGCTGGGATGGCTGATTTTGCGGGTCCACGACATGTCGCTCACATGCAGCAAGCCGTCGATGCCTTCCTCGATTTCGATGAACGCACCGTAGTTGGTGAGGTTGCGAACCTTGCCCTTCACCAACGCGCCGGTCGGATATTTGTCGGCCACGCGCTCCCAAGGATTGTCTTGGGTTTGCTTCATGCCGAGCGAAATTTCCTGCTTCTGCTCGTCGATCCGCAAAACGACCACGTCGATTGTGTCGTCAATGTTCACCAACTCGCTGGGGTGGCTGATCCGCTTGGTCCACGACATTTCGCTGATGTGAACCAGGCCCTCGATGCCGTCTTCCAATTTGACGAACGCCCCGTAGCTCATGACGTTCACCACGGTCCCCTTGACCACGGAATTGACCGGGTACTTGCCGGCGACATTTTCCCACGGGCTGGCTTGCTTCTGCTTGAGGCCGAGGGCGATCTTTTCTTTTTCGTAGTCGATATGCAGGATTTGCACTTCGAGCTCGTCGTCGATCTTGACCATCTCGCTGGGGTGGTTGATGCGGCCCCAACTCATGTCGGTGATGTGCAGCAAACCGTCGATGCCGCCCAGGTCCACGAACGCGCCAAAGTCGGCGATGTTCTTGACCATACCCTTGCGGAGCTGGCCAATCTGCAATTCCTTGAGCAAGTCGGACTTCTTCGATTCGCGTTGGGCTTCGATCAAGCTGCGTCGGCTGACCACGATATTGCGGCGGGCTTCGTCGATCTTGAGCACCATGCACTCGATGGTCTTGCCAATGTACTCGCCAATGTCGTGCGGCCGACGGATATCGACCTGGCTCGCGGGAAGGAACACGTTGACGCCGATGTCGACCAACAGGCCACCCTTGATCTTGCGGACGGCTTCGCCGGAAACCACGTCTCCTTCGTGGACGGTTTCCATGACCTTCATCCACTTCTCGATCTTCTCGGCCTTGCGCTTGCTGAGCACAATCATGCCGCGGTCTTCAAGCAGACCGTGACTATCTTCGACGTCTTCGACAAGCACGCGAATGGTTTGACCCACTTCGGGCAGCGCTTCGCCTTCTTCCCATTCATTGCGAGCGATCGTGCCTTCGCTCTTATAGCCCACGTCGACCAGGACATACTCCTCGTCGATACGGATGATCTTGCCTTCAACGATTTGATTCACATCCACGTCGGTGGCTGCAAACCAACCGGCATCGTCGTCGCCGAGTTCACCCAGAGCCAGTTCCCAATCTTCATCAGTAATGTCGAATTCGCGAATTAAGTTACGGTTGACCATGAATTAAAAAAACCAATCGCGGACGTCGCATGACAGACTCCTGCCCAAGCTTCTGCTGCTGACAATCCAAACAAACGAGGTGTGGCCGTCCTTCGATCGCTAACGCTAGCGATCAGTCGTGAAGGGACCGGCGTAAGGGAATCCGACATTTTAACGAAGTCGTCCCGGCTTGACAATCGGGTTAAGTCGTTGCTGGCGGAGTGGTTAAGTATTCATTTTCAGGGAAAGTGGTTCAAATTGAAACCGCGGATGAGCGCTAATAGGAAAAGTTCTTCAGGAATTTTGGTAGTTACAAGTAGCTCTTGATGGTGCCTACCGAGAATGTTTTTTGCATGGTGAACGCCTCCGGTATCCCGTGAGGGATATCAGAAGCATGTGCCAATGGTGAAGACAAATAACTTCTCGACTCGTTGTAATGAAGGTGGGTAGGACCCTCAACAGCTCGACATTGCCTGGCGGTATCCACGCTCGATCTTGGCCGACGATATCTCTGTCTTACCCACCCTACGAACTTCGGAGCCTGAGCTAGAGTAGACTGGCAACTCGCTGCGCTTTCACGACTTTGCGGAGATGTGAAAAACTTCTTGCAACTCGCCCACAACGGGGCTGCTATCGGGATTGGATCGCATCAGCGGTGCCATAAATTCCCACCACTTACGGCAAATATCCGTCTGAGCAATCGCTTGCCACCTTTCAAGATTGTCGATTTCCGCATAGGCAAACAAATCATGAGTTACGCGATCGAGGAAGATGGTATAACTTAGAGTTCCGTGCTCTTTTAATGCAGCTTCCAATTCGGGCCAGATAGGATTATGCCGAGCGATGTATTCGGCTTCCTGGCCGGGATTGATTTTCATTCGGAAGGCAATTCGCATCACGCAGTCCTCCAGTAATATTCATGCTCTTCCACAGGACATGTTTCATGTTATGTTAAATTGCAGACTCCCTAGAATCCAGAGTTCATGAGCGAAAGGGAGACAACAATTTCTTTTAACCTGTCCGCATGCCCCGACGCCTACGAGATCCCGCTGGTGGGATTGTCGATCAAGTGCTCAACCGCGCGACGGGAAGGTGAGGGTTTAATTACGTCCTCGCTCGCGAAGACGCAAGCGATGGGTTGTTGATGTGACGAGGGGCGGGGTGGGTGAATTATGAATCGACTGATTCTTGTTGGGACGCTGCTGCTATTTTCCCTTGGCAGCTTGACGATTGCGAAGGAGCCCGCACCCCCTGCGCTCACGGAGTACATGGGCCGTGAGATCGCGGTGACGATGCACTACACGGGCGCGCCGTGGTTGGTGCGGGAATCTCGCCAGCGCGAGGAAGATTGCGAGCAGCTCTTGAAGGCGCTCAAAATTCAGCCGGGGCAAATGGTGTGCGACATGGGCTGCGGCAACGGGTTTTATACTTTGCAACTCGCCAAGATGGTGGGGTCTCAAGGCAAGGTGTTGGCGGTGGACATTCAGAGCGAGATGCTCAGTTACTTGCGCTCACAGATGCGGAAAGAGAAGGTCACCAATATTCAGCCGCTGTTGGGCACGCCGATTGATCCGCGGTTGGAACCGGGGTCGGTCGATTTAATGCTGCTTGTGGACGTGTATCACGAGTTCTCTCATCCCGTGGAAATGCTCAAGGCGATTCGAGCGAGTCTCAAGCCGAAAGGTCGGGTGGCGCTGGTGGAGTTTCGCGAAGAAGACCCGCTCGTACCGATCAAGCCGCTGCATAAGATGAGCAAGGCGCAGATTATGAAAGAGTTTCCGGCGAATGGTTTTAAGTTGGTCGAGGAGTACGACAAATTGCCGTGGCAGCATCTCATGTTTTTTGAGAGGGACGGTTGAGAATTGACCCGGGGAGCGCCGTCCCCGGGCTTGCGCTTTATGTCTTTGTCATCCGCGAGCGGACGAGTTCTTCGAGTTTGTCGACGACTTCGACGGGGGTGAGGCCGTCGGTGCAGATTTCGACGCTGTCGGGCGCTTTGCGCAAGCCCCCGATGTCGCGGTCTTGGTCTTGTTGGTCGCGCAAGCGCTGGGCTGCCTGGACGGAGTCGAGCGTGATGCGCTCGCCTCGATCGACAAGATCCAAATAACGTCGCTCGGCACGGACATGCTCGGTGGCGGTGAGAAAGATTTTGCACTCGGCTTGGGGGAACGCCACGGTGGCTTGGTCGCGGCCTTCGGCGACGACGTCGTTGTCACCCGCGATCCGTCGTTGGAGGTCAACCAGGATTTGACGCACCTTTTGATTGTCGGCGGCGTGGCGGGTGAGTCGGGTGATCTCGACCGTACGAATTTCGCTCGAAACATCTTCGCCGTCGAGAATCACGCGGTCGTCAACCAATTCGAGCGTGACGCTGGCCGCGATGTGGGCGAGCGGTTCGGGGTCGTTCCAGTCGACGCCGTTGCGGCTGCCGGCGAGCGCGATGGCTCGATACATGGCCCCGGTGTCGAGAAAGCGAAAGCCGAGCCGCTTGGCCAGCTTGCGGGCGGCGCTGCTTTTCCCCGATCCGGCGGGACCGTCGATGGTGACTATCATGGTCTCAGCCAAAATGGTGGCTGTGTCCGCGGTTCTGATGGGGTCTTCGATGCGATTGGGGAGCGACACGCGGTGGCCTTTCGTGGCTGATACCCTTGTTATCAGATTCCGGGCGTCGAATTGCAACCTCAGGCGGGTGGGGAATTTATCGAGAAACACCGCGAATTGTCCACAATCGTCGTCCGAGGTCATCCAACCGGCAAATTCTATACAAAGCCCAATTCTCGACTAAAATAGAAGGGCTGGGGGAACTTTCTCACGCACGCGCGGCCGTTGGTCGCCGAGGGATCGCTCTCCGCCCATTTTCCGAGTTAGTTCGGGCTGAATTCGCAAGAGAAAATTGACGAACGGGGCATAAACGCGATAAATTGTCTGTAGAGGCACTTTTCGAGAGAAGCACGTCGTTAGTTTGCTTAGGCTTTTCGTTTGACGACGTTGAAAAATTATTTGCCGCGGCAATGCCAGCGCTGGCTGGCCGTGGTTATTTGGAGCAGAGGTCATTAGGTATGGCGAAGAGCAATGCCGTTTGGGGAATTGATATCGGCCAATGCGCGCTGAAGGCGCTGCTGTGCCGTCCCCACGAAAAAGAAGCGGATCGAATCGTCGTCGAATCGTTCGACTACATCGAGTATCCGAAGATTCTTTCGCAGCCCGAGGCCGACCCAGAGGAATTGGTGCGCGAGGCGCTCACGCAGTTTCTCTCGCGGAATGAAATCATCGGCGACCGCGTGGCGATTTCGGTGGCGGGGCAAAGCGGCTTGGCGCGGTTTATTAAATTGCCGCCGGTCGAAGCGAAGAAGATTCCCGACATCGTCAAGTACGAAGCGCGGCAGCAGATTCCGTTCTCACTCGACGACGTGGTCTGGGACTATCAGCAACTCACGGGGGGGAGCGAGGAAGATGGTTTTGCGCTCGAACCCGAGGTGGGGCTCTTCGCCATGAAGCGCGACCAAGTCGCGCGGGCGCTCAAGCCGCTCGAAGCCGCGGGGATCGAGGTTGACTTTATCCAATTGATGCCGCTGGCGGTTTATAACTTTGTTTGCTTCGACCGCCTGGGAGATTTCAAGTCGCAGCCGTTCGATCCCAAGAAACCGCCGCTTTCGACGGTGGTAATTTCGCTAGGAACCGATACGACCGATTTGGTGGTCACCAACGGTTTTCGCGTCTGGCAGCGGAACATTCCCATCGGCGGTAACCACTTTACGCGGTCATTGAGCAAGGAACTGAAACTCACGTTCGTAAAGGCGGAACATCTGAAACGCAATGCCACCGAGGCGGACGATCCCAAGGCGGTGTTCCAGGCGATGCGGCCCGTGTTCAGTGATTTGCTCTCGGAAATCCAGCGTTCGCTCGGCTATTTCACGAGCATCGATAAGTCGGCGAAAATCGGCAACGTGCTGGCGCTGGGCAACGGTATGAAGCTGCCTGGGTTGCAGCGGTATTTGTCGCAGAACTTGGAATTTGAAGTCACGCCGGTCACGGAATTCGAGCGGCTCTCGGCCGGTAGCGCGGCGGGCAAGCCGCAGTTCAAGGAAAACACGCTGAGTTTCGCGGTCGCCTACGGGTTGTGTTTGCAGGGACTGGGGCGCTCGGAACTCAAAACCAATTTGCTGCCGGAAGAAATTGTCCGGACGCGGCTCGTGCGGGGTAAGAAACCGTGGATGGTCGCCGGTGCCGCGGCGATTCTGGCGGGGTTGACTTTCAACTACTATTCGCACGTCGCCGCTTGGAGCGAAGCCGAAAACCAGGCGATGAAAGATGCCGAAACACGGGCCAAATCGGTCCAAACGACGGCGAGTGGCTTCGAATCGCAGAGCTCGGAAATTCACACCGCTTTCGATGCGATCACCGCCACGGGTGAAAAGCTGGTCAGCAATATCGAGGGTCGGTTGCGGTGGCTGGAATTGATGAAGGCGCTCGACGCGGCTTTGCCGCGTGACGAACGTCCCGCCGAGGAACGCAAGGAAACGGCCAAGGATATTAGCGGTCGCAACGAGCTGCACATCCTCGCGATGGAAACGCAGCATTTTACCGATCTGGGTACTGAATGGCTGTCGGTCGTGCAGTCGGCCTACGACGATGCTAAGGGCAAGAGCGCGGCCGATGCAGCTGTTGATCCGCTGGCCGCCGCGCCGCTGGATGCGGCTCCCGTTGATGTGGCGGCTGACCCTGCGGCGATAGACCCCGCCGCCACGGCGGATGCCACCGGGGGAGCCCTGACGGGGCCGGGCTGGGTGGTGCAACTCACGGGCTTCCACTATCACAACGCGGATAGCACCAACGAGCGTGGCGAATTCGTCAAGAATACGCTCATCAAAAATCTTGAAGAGGGGATCGTCTCGCTCCCCGATGGTCCCGAGGGGGCACTGATGGATGTGCCCATCAAGGATTTGGCGATCAGTCATGCGTGGTTGGTGAAGGATCAAAAACTGACCGAGGAGTTGATTGATCCCGAGGCGATGATGCAAGACCCCTCGGCCTCGACGGGTGGCGGCGGTTATGGCCGAGGTGGCGAAGGGGCTTATCGAGGAGCAGGTGCCACGGGAGTGGCGGGTGCGAACGATAAGATGATCAAACTGAATCGTTATGATTTTATCGTGCAGTTTGTGTGGCAACCGAAAACACGCGCACAACGCGCGGAATTAGCAACGGCGCGGGCCGAGGCGGAAAAAGCCGCCGCGGAAGCGAAAGCGGCCGCGGATGCCGCTGCCGCGGAACAGCCGGAAGCCGTGGAACAATAACATTCAATTGGGAGATTCCCCATGGATAAGATACGGGCGTTTGCCAAGGTGATTTGGGAACAACGCTTTTGGGTGCTCAGCGTGCTGGGGCTCATTGTGGCGGTGGTTTGCTGGAAAATGGCGGCCGGCAATCTCGACGCCCAGTTCGGCACGCGCAAGTCGGCGATTGACGGCATGTTCACCGCGATGCAAGGTCTCAAGAGCAAGCCCGTGCATCCCAATCCCACGGTGATAGAAAAGGATCAAGCCGAAGTCACCAAACAAACCGAGATCGTGCAAGCGGTTTGGAAAGACCTCTACAATAAACAGAAGGAATCGGTGCTAAAGTGGCCAAAGGAGTTGGGCGAGCAATTCATCACTTACATCGAGAAACTCAAGTTCCGTGATGACATCAATAGCAGCATGCGCTCGGTTTACCAGAACTACATCGGCAAGCGATTTGATGGTTTGCTCGAGATCGTGAAGGCCCAAAAACTCGCCGAGGGAAGTGCGGGGGGCGGTTTTGGGGGTCGAGGCGGTGGCGAATTTGATGGAGGTCGTGGAGGTGGAGCCGTCGATCCGGCATTGGTGGAAGAAGACTATCTCGTGCAGTGGCCTGAACAAGATCGGCTGCGTACAAAACTTTCTTTTCGCGAGGCCAAACCGAGTGCCTTACAAATCTGGGTGACGCAGGAAGATTTGTGGGTCTATGAAACGCTGCTGAACGTCATTGCCAGGACAAACGATGCCCGCAAAGCCACACGCCCCGACAACACGGCGATCCGCACGATTCTGGCGCTGGAAGTCGGGGCCGGTGCATCGCAAGGGATGCAAACGGCTGGCCAGATTCTCATGCCGGCTGGTGCGGGAGCAGGTGGTGAAGGAGGTGGGGGTGGCGAGTACGGTGGCCGCAGTGAAATGGGTGGCGGCGAGTACGGTGGAGGCTATCCCGGCGGCGAAGGTGGTGGCGAATATGGTGGTCGAGGTGGCGAGTATGGTGGTGGCTTGGAAGCGGGTGGCGATCCCGCCGCCATGGATTCCGCCCTGCTGGCTTCGCGCTATCTCGACGACTTGGGCGCTCCGATTGCGGATGGGACGGTCGGCGCGGAGTATCGCCAGTTGCCGATTCGCATGGATTTGGTGATGGACCAGCGCTACATTCCCAGGTTGTTGATTGAATGTGCCAATTCGCCGCTCCCGATCGAGGTCAAGCAAATCAGAATAAACCCCGAGAAGTCGATGGAAGGCTTTGGTGGGCAGGGGAGTTCTTCGGGAATGATGGGTCCGGGAGGCGTACCGCTCGATCCGATTTTCGCTCAGGTGCAGATCAAGGGATCGGTGTTTATTTATAATGAACCGACGGGCGATCCCGCCGCCGCGCCAGCGGTTGATGACGGCCAGATGGCGGCGACGGAATAAGACAGATTGTGGCGGCTGGAAGCCACCATTACGAAAAAACATTTACAGGAACATAATCACACAGGAGAGCACGTCATGAAATCCAATCTTAAAGGGGGGAACGCGATTGTCCGTCTGTTGCTTGCCCATGGCGAGAAGATTGGCATGGTGGCGATTCTGGCGTGTGCAGGCCTGCTGTTGTGGTCGGCCATGGGCGTGCCGCGGCTGGATCAGGGCAAAGACCCCGCGACCTTGGTCCGTGAGGCAGGCGCTGCCGAACAACATGTGAACAGCTTCACCTGGGAAACCATCGCCGAGCAAGATGAAACCGCCGTCCGGAAGTCCGTGGACATTGATCTCGACGCAATGAAGGCCGTCGAGCCCGAGCATTTTCCGAACATCGCTGCTCACAATCCTTACGTGATCCAGCCGATGGGGCCGCGTACCGACCCAACATTGCTTAGTGCCGACGAATTGGAAGTTCACGCGGATTCCGGTTTGTGGGCCTCGGCGAATCCCGACACGATCAAGCAGCGGCAGTTAGCGGCGTTGGCCGAAAAACAAAAGGCTCAGCAAGAAGAGGCCCAGCGTCAAGAGCGCGACCGTGATGACGAAGAGGGTGAAGGCCGAGGTCGAGGCCGTGGACGAGGCGAACGTGATAGGGAGGAAGAAGAAACTGGCGGTGCGCTCAATTCCACGATTGTGTTGCAACCACGCACCGGCGTGGAGCTTCAAGGCTTTGAAGAGATTCGCGCTCAGTCGTGGGTGACGGTTTTGGCCAAAGTGCCTATGAAAGCTCAGAATCAGATGTACGAAGATGCCTTGCAAGCTGCCCGGGGATACGAGCCGAATCGCGACCTGCCCGTGTATTTGGGATATATGGTCGAGCGTGCGGAAATCACGCCAGAAGGCCAAGGGAAGTGGCAGCATTTGGCCATCGTGAACAGCAAGGAACTGATCATGGAACTGGCAACTTATCCGGTGAATCCGCCGGAAGTCGTCGATTCACGTTACGTACACCCGTTGATGACGCATCCCTTACCGCCCTTGATTCTTAAAGAGTGGGACAACCGGGTGAGCCATTCCTCGATGCCCCTGGCCGCGGAAGCGGCTTTGTTGGAGCAGGAGGATCTCGAAAATCCTGAGGAACCAGCAACCGAAGAAGGGGCCGAGGAAGAGGATGACTCGGGTTTTGCGGTGACGACTCCGCAGCCGGGACAAATGCCCGGTGGCATGTATGGCGAACGAGGTGGCTACGGTGGGGGTGAGGGTGACTATGGCGGTCGTGGCGGCGGCGAGTATGGCGGCCGAGGTGGTGGCTATGGCGGCGGTGAATATGGTGGTGGCCGTGGCGGCGGAGAGTATGGTGGTCGTGGTGGCTACGGCGGCGGCGGTGAGTACGGTGGTCGAGGTGGTGGTTCGCTCGGTCTTGGTAGCGGCGTGGAACTTGCCAGCTTTGAATGGGACCACAAAACAGAGAACGTGCTTTTGCGATTCTTCGACAACACGGTCGAGCCAGGGCATAGCTACCGCTACCGCGTGAAGCTGGCACTGGTCGACGTGAACAATGGAGTGTCTGTGTCTGCACTAGATAAATCTGTCACTGAGCGCCGTGACAAACTTAAGGGTGCGATGAAGTCGTATCGGTTTAGCGAGTGGAGCAAGCCAAGCCCGATTGCCAGCGTGCCGTTGCCGGCGCGGCTGTATCTGGCGAGCGCCGATACGGCGAAGGGCGAGGCGGAGATTTTGATTAAGGCCCTCAACAGCCAGTTTGCCGCGGAAATCGCGCTGATCGAAGAATTCACGCGGGGCTCGGTAATGAACTTGCGTGAAAAGGCTTCCGTGGTGTGGTCGAACCAATACGAAGTAGATCGCGACCCGGAATTCGATTTCCGCACTGGCGCGACCTTGGTGGACATTCAAGGGGGTGAAAAACTGAGCAGCAAGAATAACGAACTGCTCGCCCCCGCGCGGGTGGTGCTCATGGACGCCGCCGGCAAGCTGATGATTCAGCAAGAATTGAAAGACGCCACGACCGTCAAAGACTTTCAAGCCATCTTGGAGATGCCGCAGGATGAGCGGGGCGGCGGATATGGCGGGGGTTACGGTGAAGGCGATGGCGGTCGGGGTGGTGGGCGTGGCCGACGTGGGGGATTCTGATAACTTGTTGAATTGACCCGCCGCAAGCGGCGGGGCTAAATAGGGGCTGGGTGCCACGGGTGGCTTGTCCACCCGTGCGGATTCGGCACTGCCGGGCAAGCCAGCAGTGGCACCCGTATTCAGCACGCTAGCATGCGCGAACTTCTGGGGCACTCTGCCCTGCACGTGTTTCTGCACTTGACGCACTTTCGTGTGCCAAGTATTTAACCCCCCTTCCGTGCCAGAAATCTCTGGTCGCGGGCGGAGTTTGGAGATTTTATTAGACATCAATTGGGGTGGCTGCGCGGCACCAGTAGACCAAGTTGATCCACGCCACGGCGTGCGAAAAACCTGCTTGCCATAGCGTTGCGAGACTCGGCCAAGGACTAGGCACACGTCTCGAAAGGAGTATCGAGTTGAACCGGTTCATCAAACGAGTTGGTTGGCTGTCGACCGTGGCGATTTTATTCACCATGTCGGGGCTTTACGCCGAAACAACAACCAATTCTTCGGGCGGGAATGTGTCGACCGGAGCGCTGACTCACGGCGATGTCGATCAAATCCTCGCCAACGCGCGACAAGCGATGGCCCACGGCGATTTGGCCAAGGCTGAAACCTTGGTGAAGCGCGCCGAAGCGGCTAAACCCAAGTACCCGGTGCTGCACTTTGGCGATACTCCCGCGCGAGTTCGTCGCGACCTCGAAAAACTAGCCGCGAGCCGTCCGGCTGGCACACAATCCTCAACAACTCCGCGTCCCGTGGTCGCCAAGACCAACGAAGTCGCGAATCCCTTCACGGCTCAGCAAGCCAGTGCGCCGGCCAATCAGCAAGCCCCCTACCCCACAACATCAGCCAGCGCGCCCCACGTGGCGTTGCCAATGGCAGCCGAGCCCACGGGAAATCGTGAAGAGTGTAATGCCGCCATCGTGGCTGCTCGCCGGGCCTTGATCGTCGGCGACTTGCCGCAAGCGACCAAACATCTCCAACAGGCTCAGCAATGCCAAGTCGCTTATGCCGACGCGGATGATTCTCCGGCGCGGGTAGCGCAATCCGTGGCTGAGTTGAAGCAATTGGAAACGAACAACGACAACTCTTCGAGTTGGAAATACAACTACGCCAAATTCTTGATGAGCCAGGGGGAAGCTCTCCTCGCCTGGGGTGACTTGGACAACGCCGAGCGGGCCGCCTCAGAGGCCGCCGGGTTGACCACCGCGATCGCCGTCGAAGACAAGGCTCCCGGACATTTGCTTAATCGTATCGCCCAAAGGCGCAAGCAGCGCGATGCGTTGCCTCTTGGCAACGCCGACAATCGGATGATTGTGGATCAAGCGGTGGCCCCCGCTGCGGCGGCCGTGCCGGTGGATTTGACGCTCCCGAATTTCGAGCAGCTCCCGGAAGTGCCACGGATCGCGCAGTTGCCGACCGTCACGCCCGAACCGTTGCCCGCGACCGACGCGACTCCGCCAACTGAAAATTTGGTGCCGGAGCAGATGGATCCGTTTGCGTTGTTGCAAGAGGGTGAAATCGCCTTGCGAGCCGGCGACCGCACCGCAGCCCTCAAGCTGTTCCGTTTGGCTCATGCCAAGCGTAACCAACTTGATTTAGAAAATCAGCAACGGCTGCAGGATCACTTGCAAATGTTGGCTAGCAATCCCAATCCAGCGGCGGCCCCAGGTGGCGACTCGCTGATTGAAGACGCCAGCAGCACACAGGCCGTCATGGCTCGCCAACTTTCGGCCGATGTTGGTAAGCGTCAAACGGAAGCGGCCAAGTTGCGCGAAGCCGATCCCAAAAAGTCGCTCGCGATTCTGCAAGAAGCCGGCGAGCTCGTCACGAAAAGCGAGCTTGATGAAAACACCAAAACACAGCTTTTGCGTCGCTTAAGCTTGAGCACCGCCGAAACCGAGCGTTACATCAAGGACCATGGCGCGGAACTCGAACTCGACGAGGCCAACAAGAAGGCCCTAGGCGACGTGGAACGCGAACGCGAGGTCAAGGCGCAAGTTCAGACCAAGATGGCCGAGATGATCGACCAGTTCAACCAACTCCGCGACGAGCATCGCTATGCGGAGATGGAAGTGGTGGCCAAGCGGCTGTACGACATGGCCCCGGATGATCCGGTGGCCCAGCAGGTTTGGCAAAACTCGAAATTTATTCGGCGGACGATTCTCAACGAAGAATTAAAGCAGATGGGCGAAGAGGGCTTCGTCAAGATTCAACAAGATATTCAACGGACAAGCTCAGAGGCCTTATTACAGTCTAGTGATCCGATCCGTTATGACGCCGAAACTTGGGCCGATATGGTCGACCGAGTTCCCGCGACGAGCCAGGACGCCTATCGCACTGAGCGCGAGATGGAAATTCATCGTAAGCTCAAGACGCCGGTGTTGCCAAGCTACAACGACATGCCGCTCACCGAAGTGATCGACGGCTTGTCGAAAGTGGCGGGGATCAACATCCACCTCGATCCGCGCGGCTTGAGCCAAGAAGGGGTGCAGCCCGATACGGGGGTCACGCTGAACTTGGGTCAAGAAATTACGCTGGAAAGCGCCCTGAACTTGATTCTCGAGCCGCTGCACCTCACATACATGATCAAGGATGAAGTGCTGAAAATCACGAGTGAGCAAATCCGCGACGGCGATTTGATGCTGCGGACTTACAACGTGGCGGATCTCGTGATTCCGATTCCGAACTTCGTGCCCAGCAGTAACATGGGTCTGCAGGGGTTGATTAACGATGCCTACGCGAACATGCCGTTCAGCAACGGCTCGCGGTCGAATGGTCCCGTGGCGATGGTGCCGACAGCTCCTCCTGGACCAGGTGGCGCGATGCCGGGTGGCGCGCTCGCTCAGCAATTTGGCGGCGGCACGCCGGGCCAATCTTCCGTTCCCATGGGGGGCGGACCAGGTGGCCTGGGTGGCGCGGCGAATGCCGACTTTGATTCGCTCATTGACCTAATTGTCTCCACGGTGGAATACGATACCTGGATGGAAAACGGCAGCGGCGAAGGCGAAATCCAGCCGTTCCCCACGAATCTCAGTTTGGTGGTGAGTCAAACTCAGCGCGTTCACGAACAGATCGTCGATCTGTTGGAGCAGTTACGTCGTCTGCAAGACTTGCAGGTGACGATTGAAGTCCGCTTCATTCGGCTCACGGATACATTCTTCGAGCGGATCGGCATCGACTTCGACTTCAACATCAACGACGGCAATACACAAACCATCCTCAGCAACACACCGGGTAATGTGAATTCCGTGTTTGAAGGTAACCAGGCGAGCGCCACGGTGGGTATCAGTGGCAGTCCGACCGGTTTGTCCGATCCCTTGCCCGACTTCACGGTGGACTTGGACGTGCCTTTCCGGCAGGGAAGTTTTGGCTTATCGACGCCACAGTTTGGCAGTCCCCAAACCGTCGGCGAATTTGGTTTCGCGATTCTCAGCGATATCGAAGCATTCTTCCTGATCAACGCCTCCCAAGGCGACAGTCGGGCCAACATTTTGCAAGCTCCCAAGGTGACGCTGTTCAACGGCCAGCAAGGCATCGTGGCCGACACGGCGTTGCGCCCGTTCGTGATCAGCGTGATCCCCGTCGTGGGCGAATTTGCCGCGGCACAACAGCCTGTGATTGTCGTGCTTTCCGAGGGCACCTTGCTCACGGTGCAGGCGGTGGTTTCCGATGATCGCAAGTACGTCCGGCTCACACTCGTGCCATTCTTTAGCCAGATTGGCGACGTCGATACGTTCACGTTTGAAGGATCGGAAACGACCTCGACTTCGAGCAGTACCACCGACGAAGGTGATGGCGAAAATACGAGCGACGAAGAAGCGGAAGAAGTGACTCGCAGCGGCACCACGGTGCAGTTGCCCACCTTCCAGATTATTACGGTGGCCACGACGGTCAGCGTGCCCGACGGCGGTACGGTGCTGTTGGGTGGCGTCAAACGGTTGCGCGAAGGTCGCAACGAATTCGGCGTGCCGCTACTGAGCAAAGTGCCCTATGTGGACCGCCTGTTCCGCAACGTAGGCATTGGTCGCGAAACCGACAGTTTGATGATGATGGTCACGCCACACATCATCATTCAAGAGGAAGAAGAAGAACGCTTGGGCATCAACCAAGAGTAAACGCTTCTTGAAACAAAAATTCGCAGGACTTCACAACACCTCCGGCTTCACGTATCGTGAAGTCGGAGGTTTTTTTATGGAGTTTACCGATGACTAGTCGCGGGGCGATGATTTGGGGTGCCTTATTGGCAGCGGCCGCGGTTGCGCTCGGGGCCTACGGGGCACACGGCTTGGAGAAAAAACTGCTCGCGCTTGGTTTTGAGGCCGACCTTGCCAAACGCATGGACTGGTTTCAAACTGGTGTGAAATATCACTTGTATCACGCGCTCGGCATGATCGTGGTCGCCATAATTCTGGAACGGAGTGGACCGAGTAAGGTGCTGTGGCTGGTGCCAGCGTTTTTTCTCAACGGAATTTTACTGTTCAGCGGTTCGCTTTATGCCATGACGATGCTGAGCGCGAGCTGGAGCAAGCTCGGCGCGGTCGTGCCCTTGGGTGGGGCGTCGTTTATTGTGGGTTGGATTCTATTGGCGATTGGGTCGCGCGTCACAAGTGACGGCGCTTCATGAAATAAAAGAAGGTCGGAGACCGACACCAGTTGTCGATCCCCGACCCGTCCAGGGCAAAATTCTTGAGTTCCTCATAGCGGTTCAAACCGCCTGCAGGCACTCCAATTCCTTGGCCAGTCGCTTTCGCGCGACGTGCAACCGACGCTTGATCGTACCGACCGGGGCCTCAAAATCGTCGCTCATCTCAAGGAGCGACCGACCTTTCAGGTAGAACGCTACAAGCGTGCTGCGGTCGAGCGACGACAATTGGCCCAGGCCGTATTGCAGTTGATCCTGCCGTTCACCCGCAAGCAACGACTCCAGCGGCGCGACATGCCGATTGTCGGCCCGATCCATCGCATGCGGTTCGACCGCGATTGAAGGAGGCCGCCTGGTGCTGCGGTTGATCGACTGCCGGACGGCAATCGACCGCAACCAACCGGCAAACGCCGCCGGTTCGGACAATTGGTACAATTTTTCAAAGGCCTTGACGAACACGTCTTGGGTCACTTCCTGGGCCTCGGCGTGATTCCGCAGGCGCTGCCAGCAGACGGAGTAAACCATCCTCTCGAAGCGATTGACCAACTCGCCGAAGGCTGCCGAGTCGCCGTCTTGCGCGGCAATCACAAGCTCGGCGGTGGTGGCTTCTAAAGGCTCGCTGGTTTCTAACGATTCAAGGCTGGTGTATTCAGCTTCAAGTAAGGCGGTCATGGTTCTCTCGTGTATTAAACCGGCAGGACCGTGGGCCTAGCGCCGGTAATGATTTGGTTGATTTCGTGGCAACGAATGCAGAGCAGCCATGACGATACGGAGCACTTGGCTGCTAGCGGTCGACTTGCGTTGGGGAGGCGTTGCTAGTGCCTAGTTGTTCCCAACCTCAGCCGAGTGAACGGCGTACGATAACTCGCACATGCCGCTCGTGCTGCTTTGCCGTGGCAAAGCAGGGGGCCGGCTGTTTGGCCGTCAAGGCCATGGCAGTCAACCCGTGCCAACGTGCGTCGCGCATCTTGTCTGATAGGCGTGACGCATACCAACGCAGCGTGGAAAGACTGGCGCGCAAGGACCGTACGACTTCGTTACGGACAATCAGCGTCATACCTTGGCAATTGCTTTGGATGCCAATGTTGCTGATGATCGTTTGAAGATTACGCATGGTGACCCTCGCTGCGCTCTGCGCTGCTGGAGAGAACCTCAGGAATAAAAATTTGTCAGTTTCACGGTTCCCAACCTACGTAAGGTCTGGTCCAGAAAACCGACTCCACAATTGGAGTTTCGCTACAGAACGGGCTCGGGTCAAGCGAAACCTGACCCTTCTTGCGCCTGTTCCATGAGCGAACAACCTACTGACTTAGATTTCGTCGGAAAGGTTCACCCGAGAACCGAAAAAATCGCGACAATCTCCGAAATTCAATTTTACGATCTAAAGTGTTGCAAAAAAACAACTTAGGGCATGAATGGCCATTCGACCGCGGAAAGTTTCGCCAAAGTTTTGGCCCAAACGCCGCCGCACAAGCTGCATTCGGGAATTTAGAGGAAGCGCCGCCGCTTGCGGCGGACAGCACAGGACAATTTCCCGCTCTATCCCCGAAAATCAGCATGGCAATTCGCACAGGACTGCGAAACCGCCGCCGCCGCTTGCACGGCTTTGGCAAAATCTTGTGTGCTGGCCGCGGCTTTCAATTGGGTAGCTGAATCGCGGAGGGCGTCGGCGTGGCTCTGATAGGTTTCGTCGTCGGCATAGCCATATTCTTCGCCGCGAATGACCTGCGAGAGCATTGCGAGCAATTGTGCTTCGTGGGCCACGTCTATGGCGCGCTTGCGAAACTCGCGGTCCTTAGTGAGCAGCACGGGAAGGTTTTCTTTGAGGGCCAGTTCCATCCGCTGCATGAGCGGCGCGAAATCCGGGAACGCGGTCTCAACTTGGTTGTCGCTTGTTTCAACGGTTTGGCCGCGGAGCAATTCTTCTAGCAGTGCGTGCGTTTCTTGAACGGCAGCTAAACTTTCCGCGGAGCCAACCGTGCAGCTTTCCGCCGCTTGGAGGCAGCGCTGTTCCATCGCGGCGGCGCTCGGCTGCCAGCGAACATCGTCGGGATATTCGCGGATCACGCCAAACAAGGCGGCGAGCATCGTCAACTCGCGACGAGCATCATTGTGTTTGGCCGCTTTGAATTGTGCCGGGTTCTTGGTGAGCGCCGCGAGATTGTTCACGATACGTGTTACTTCCGTGCTCAAGGCTTCCGCTTCGATGAATTGCTGCCAGTTCACATTTCTTGATTCAACTGTTGCAGACTCTGCTGCGGCTTGGGCAACAGGGGGCGATCCCACAAGGGCCGCGTGGGCATCGTCGAAAAACACGCTCTTGACTTCGTCAGACCATACGGGTGGCCGCGCGAAATCTTCACCAACTGCGAGCGTGCGGCCGGCCAGAAGTGCGGCACAGGCAAGCAAAAATGTGTGACGGAGCATGCGGAGCACCTCGGTGATGGCTAGAAGATTGGGTTCGTTTTGTGTAGGTTGACATCTCACTTACAAGTTCACCAAGCACGCGCAGGAACTTCGTTTCCATGTCTAACTTACCAGAAATTCTCGCCAAAATCGATCAAGCCGTTGTCGCGGATAAGCTCACTAACTCGGCTGCCGAGAACATCAAGATTTGGCTCAGCCAGCCTCGATACGCTGAGTATGCGTCGCAGGTGATCGAACATGTGCAAGCGGACCGTTGGCGGGAACTGGACGATGTGTTTTGGACAATTATTCCCTTTGGCACGGGTGGCCGCCGAGGGAGGATGTACCCGATCGGCAGCAACGCGATCAACGACCGCACCATCGGTGAGAGTGCCCAGGGTCTGGCCAACTATGTGAAAGAGCAGCTTGGTAAAGATGCGAAACTGGCGTGTGCAATTGCCTACGACACGAGGCATCGATCGATTGAGTTCTCAAAACTCTGTGCCGAAGTGATGGTTGCCGCAGGCTTTAAGGTTTACTACTTAAAGGGCCATCGCAGCACGCCGGAATTGTCGTTCACGGTGCGCGAGAAAAAATGTTCTTGCGGAATCATGGTCACCGCCAGCCATAACCCACCGAGTGACAATGCCGTGAAGGCGTATTGGTCGACGGGCGGGCAACTTTTGCCGCCTCACGATCAGGGCGTCATCAACGAAGTGATGTCGGTCGAGACGATTGAGCGTGCGAATTTCGACGAAGCCGTGGCGGCTGGGAAGATCGAATTCTGTCAGGAAGAAATCGACGCCAAGTTCATCGCTGCCGTGCTGCTGCAAGCCACGCCAGGCCCGCGTGATCTCAAGGTTGTCTACTCGCCTTTGCATGGGGTCGGCGCGACGGCGGTGTGTCCCGTTTTGGAGCAGGCGGGATTTAAGGACGTGGAAGTTTTTGCGTTGCACGCCAAGCCTGACGGCGATTTTCCGAACGTGCCGGGGAATGTGTCGAATCCCGAGAATCCACACGTCTTCGATGCGATTGTATTGCACGCGCAACATGCGGGGGCTGATCTCGCGCTCGCAACGGATCCTGACTGCGACCGCATCGGTTGCTCGGCACCGCTTACCCAGGCGAAGAACGCTCCCTGGCACACGCTCACCGGCAACCAAATCGGTGCGCTGCTGGCCGACCATCTCTTGGAAATTCGTAAAGCAGCGGGCAAGTTATCTCCGGAAAATTTCATCGTCATCACGCTGGTCACCTCGCAGCTCACGCGGCGGATTGCCGACAGTTATGGCATCCGTACTTTTGGCGATTTGCTCGTTGGCTTCAAGTGGATCGCGGGCGTGATCGACGAGCAAGGCCCCGACAAGTTTCTTTATGGCACGGAAGAATCGCACGGCTACATGGCGGGGCAGCACGTGCGCGACAAGGATGGCGCGGTCGCCGCGCTGTTGCTGTGTGAACTCGCAGCCAAGTTGAAAGCCAACGGCCAGACGCTGCACGAAAAACTCGATTCGCTGTATTGGCAACACGGGTTGCATGTCGAGCGGACTGTCTCGGTACAAATGCCGGGGAGCGAAGGAATGGAGCGGATGAAAGAAGTGATGCAAAAATTCCGCGCCGAACCGCTCCAATCGCTAGCCGGTTTCGCGGTCAAGCAGATGCGGGATTACGAGAACATGGAGAGGGTACTCCCCGATGGCTCGAAGAAGCCGCTCGTTGGCCCAAAAGGGGATCTCGTGATTCTTGATCTCGCGGCCGAGGGGAATTACGTGGCGATCCGGCCCAGCGGCACGGAACCGAAGATCAAACTGTACATGTTCACTTACGAACCTGCCGAGCAACTGGCGAATCTCGACCGAGCCAAGGAGATGCTGGGCGAGCGGTTGGATGGAACGGAAGCTGACATGCGCAAGTTTGCGGGGGTGTAATATTAGTCACGGATGAAACACGGATTGAACACGGATATTTAAGAGGAGAACAGGTCATTTACTTTTCGCGACAACGACGCTTGCTATACAAAGAGACGCGCTTCCGATTATCCGTGTTTTATCCGTGAAATTCCGTGGCCATTTCTCTCAAAGACCATGGCGGTAGGTCTGGTCTGCGAGTCGCCGTCGGCTTAGGATTTTGTTGCCATGGCCACCACTTCCGAAACCGCTGATAATTCTTCTGGCTCACCTAAAACTCAGCCCGAGTTTTTTCTGCGTGCTGGCGAGAAGGTCCGCGCGAAGTTCCCCGTCACGCCGGGGGTGTATCTGTTTCAGGATCAAACGGGCAGGGTGCTGTATGTGGGTAAGGCGAAGAACTTGCGTGCCCGCGCGGGTAGTTATTTTCTCAAAGCGGCTGCGGCGGACATTCGCACGAGCCGGCTGGTCCTGGAAGCCTATGACATCGACTTCATGGACGCTGAGAGCGAGGTCGATGCGCTGCTAATGGAAGCTCGGCTCATCAAGGATATCCAGCCGAAATACAACAAAGAGCAGCGCGACGACAAGAGTTTTCCTTATCTGCAAATCACGACGCATGAAGATTTTCCGCGTATTGAAGTCACTCGTGAACCACGCACAAGCGGGGTGAAGCTGTACGGGCCGTTCACGAGCGCGGGGGCACTCAATGGTGCGATTCAAGTCTTGCAGCGGGTGTTTCAGTTCCGCACTTGCTCGCTCGACATCGACGCCGAGGACGAGCGCTGGCGCTGGTTTCGGCCCTGTCTGCTCGCGTCGATCCGCCAATGCACGGCTCCCTGCAATCTGCGAATCAGTAAGGAAGAATACCGCCGCGACATTGGGCGGCTGAAAAAGTTTCTCGACGGCAACCGCAAGTCGCTGCTCAAGGAATTGAAAGCCGAGATGCAGGAAGCCGCCACGGCTCGACGGTTTGAACAAGCGGCGCGGCTGCGGGATGAGATCACGATGCTCGAATCGCTCAACGAGCGGGGCGATCTTGATAAGCATATCCAGCCCGAGGTGTTTTACATTGACCCCAAGAAGGGTCTGGTCGGTTTGCAAAAGGTATTGAAGCTCCCCGTCGCGCCGCGGACGATTGAAGGGATGGACATTGCCCACCTCGGCGGCAGCGAAACCGTGGCAAGCCTTGTGCAGTTTATCGACGGCATGCCGTTCAAGCCGGGCTATCGGCGTTATCGCATTCGCGAAGTGCAGGGGATCGATGACTATGCAAGCATGCAAGAGATCGTCTCTCGGCGGTTCTCCAAGCTGCGCGACGAAACCGAGATGTTCCCCGACATTCTCTTAATCGACGGCGGCAAGGGTCAACTCAACGCCGCGATCAAAGCCTTTGATGCGGTCGGGGTCGAACCCCCTCTTTTGTTATCGCTCGCCAAGCGTGAAGAACTGATCTTCGTGAACGGTCGGGCCAAGCCGCTCAAGTTGAGTCGACATTCTTTCGCGTTGCGACTGTTGCAATACGTGCGCGATGAAGCGCATCGCTTCGCGCAGCATTATCATCATTTGCTGCGGCGGAAGAAGAATTTGGGGGAGGGGTAGTCCTTTCCTAGCCGCAGGCGGAAGCCAGCGGGATTTGATCTTGGACGGTCTGCCACCATGACCGATTTGAGGCTATACTTGCTATATGGTCACAGCAGCCACCAATAAGCAAGAAGCGATTGATCGCATCACAGCAGTACGCGACCCACTCTTGGCACATGGCGTACGGCGACTCGCGTTGTTTGGTTCTTTCTCGCGTAATCAGCAGCACGCCAACAGCGACGTCGATTTGCTGCTGGAATTCATGTCCGGTCGCAAGAGTTTCGATAATTTCATCGCCATCTGCGAATTGTTGGAGAATTCGCTTCAGCGGCGTGTCGAGGTTGTCACACGCGAGTCGCTGAGCCCTCACATTGGGCCACGCATTCTCAACGAGGCGGAAGATGTCATTCTCGCCGACTGACTATCTTCGGCACATGCTCGCCGAAGCGGAATACGCTGGACAGGCGATGAGCGGCCTCACTTTAGAGATATTCCTCGAAAACGAGACTTTGAAGCGTGCGATTGTTCGTAGTATCGAAATCATCGGTGAAGCGACAAAACACATTTCCGACGACTTTCGCAGTCGGCATCCACAGATTGATTGGCGCGGCATGGCAGGTATGAGAGACCGCCTCATCCATGGATATTTCGGAGTCGACTATGAGCTTGTGTGGGATGTGGCGGCCAATAAGATTCCGAAACTTCGGCTGCAACTCGTGGAATTACTGCACGAACGGGATGCCCGATGATCGTGCGTGACGAGGCGCATCGCTTTGCGCAGCATAACCACCATTTGCTGCGGCTTAAGAACAATTTGGGGGAGGGATAGTGTAGAATCGAGTGTCTTGCAGGAATCACCGTCAAGAAGAAAAGGATCATCACCTCTATGTCACGGACAGTAAGGTTCGCATGTTGCAGCCGACAGCCATGGCACACTTCCAAGGCAGCCGAACAATAAATCTCAGTTGCGCGCTGCAACGAAATGGCGGGATTCCGCGCAGTATATGCGCTGCGAACTTGATATGCAAAACGGTCCGCTTAGCTGGCGGTTCAACTGTAGCGGCTTGTTAGGCGCTGCCAGGCAAAAACGATCAGACCGAAGCAGCGCCACGCTATAAATGCAACGATTGCCAGCGGAAGCAGGGCGACCCACCCCCACAGTAAAAGACCGACGCCGCTCAACCATCGAATGTTATAGTGTTGACCGAGAGTGGAGGTTGCCAACCCAAGTGCCGTTATCCCCGAAGCAAACATTTCGCGGTGGAAGCCTAAATATCGTTGAGCAGCGATTGTCGTTGAGAATACCACCAACGCCGAGACACACCCAATTAGCGCGCTTCCTACAAGTACAAGTAGATATATGAAGATAGTATTCACAACGCCTAATTTATTTATAGATGGTTTCTGTGTATCACCTATAGGCGGCACATTTGCGGCCTATCAAGCGTGAAATGTAAATATGTAAGTTGAATCATAACGATTGTTTGTGGGTGTTCAACGCCCCTATCGGGAAGATAGGCAGTTTCTCAAGATATGTTGCCGGGCCGGCGGGCAACAATTTCATATTGCTTGGCAAGCGGTATCCTCATTCAATCGATAAACAGCTCCGGTCGAACTCCGAACCGAGTGGCCAGCGTCCGCACGTGCTCGACAGTTAGGGATCGTTCGCCCTTGAGGATTTTCGAGCCCATGCTCGCGTGAATGCCCAATAGACGTCCGAGGTCGGAGGCGTTCAGTTGGTTCTCGGTCAACAAGTGCCGTAGTGAGTCGATGCCGCACAGGTCGGTTGTCTCGATGCGGTGATGCTCGGCCTCGTAAGCCTGGACTAATTGCACCAGGGTTTCCAAATAGAGTGCCTGACCCTGCGTGAGCTTCTTGCGGGACATCAAGCGGTCAATCAGATCAAGCGATTTTTGATATTGTGACTCGCTGCGAATGGCCTGGGGAGGCATCATCTCGACCAACTGCTCGAAACGCCCCGCCAGGGTTTCCTCAGGGTTCTTCTTCGTCTTGGTTTTCTTTGTCTGGGCGTAATGCATGACGGCTACTCCTGCCACGTTCCGGCATCATATTCTCGATGCGTCAGAACGGCTCGAACATTCTGTTTATGCAATATTTCTAAAAGGGCATAGTTCGCTGCTTTTGGCATTATGCCATTGTGGACCATCGGCTTGCGCCGACGGCTATTTCTGGCATCTGAATTTCGTTCAATTCCACCATTTCCGCGAATTTTTCACCCCTACTTGCGAAGTCGGGTCGACTCGCTAAAATGCCGTTACTGAGTGGGGAGTAAACCCAAAATCAGTGAAAAATGGAGTAAATCATGGGAAATCAGCCATTTGTGAAGGAGGGCCCACCGCATCCTTGCTGAGCTAGCTTCGACATGGCCGACGTACCGGAACTCTTTATCGGGGAATGGACGCGGTCGGTTGACGAGCGGTTTCGGCTGTCGCTGCCCACTGAGTGGGCCGACGAGTTGGTGGATGACAAGGGGGAATGCGTGTTGGCCAAGGAGCGGCCTGGTTGCGTGAGTGTGTGGCACCCTCGCGATTGGACCGAGTGGCTAAATGAAGGTGTTGCCCTGGTGACCGGCAAGATTCGCAGTGGGCGAATTGCTGGTCGGATGGATCAAGTGCAGATGTTTGGCCGGCTGTTGTCGACGCGGCACAAGTCGGTCCCGATTGCTGGTCGCGGACGAATCGCGATTCCCGACAGCTTTCGCACGTTTTTGGAAGTAGAACCTGGTGGAGAGTTGTTGGTGGTGGGTGCCGCGGTGTGCGTCGAGATTTGGAACCCGACGCGATGGAGCACGCATATCGGCGAGCACATGAGCGAGTTCCGAGAGTTGTTCGACAAGCTGGCGGATTGAAAGAGTGGCTATTGGCTTTCGGCCATCGGCTGTCAGCCAGAAAATCGATCTGGCTGACAGCCGATAGCTCATAGCCGACAGCTTTTTTATGTCGCCATGCCCGGTCGGCACGATAGCCTGTTACAACCCGTCCGTTGTCACCCGGTGCGGGATGCAAGTCGCATTTTGGAATGGCTATTGGGCTGCGAAGCCGCGTAAAGCCGGCTGGGCATGGCGTCAATTACACGGAATGGCGGGACAGCGTGTGTTTCGCGCGACAAGTCGCGGCGTTTCTAGATTTTCAGCCCACCGCCGGCGGTTTGGTTGTTGTACTCCGTCTGCAACGTCACAAACGCGAGCCGGAGTTGGTGTAGGATGGTTTCCAACATCCCGGCTTCCTCGGGCGAAAGATTTCCCTTGGTCTTATCCTGCAAAACTTGCAGCATGTCGATTGTGTAACGGGCGTGTTCCCAACTGATCGAGTGTTCGTTCGTGAATGGATTGGGGAGTTGCCCGAGAGCAACCATCGCTTCCGAGGCGAAGGTGGTGACGAGCATCTCAAACGACGCGGGCGGCAGATTGTAGGGATCGGCCTCGGCTGCGGGTTCCGCCGCGGCTTTTTGGGCAAAGGTTTCCTTTTCTTTTTCGACTTGGCTTTTCCAGTCCTCGTCGATGAAAATCTTTTTTTCGTCGCTCATGGGAGTTTTCTTGGTTAGCGGGCCTTACGGAGACTTGGTTAGCGGGCTTTGCGGACAAAGGGGACGGTTTCTTCATCCCCGCTCGTCTCTGAGTTTTCACGCGAAGTGTCGTTGGGCCGATCCTTGCGAGCTTGCCGGTGATCGACGGCAGCTTTGACGAAGCCTGCAAACAAGGGATGGGCCGCGGTTGGTTTCGACTGAAATTCCGGATGATACTGCACGGCCACAAACCAGGGGTGGCTGGGGAGTTCGATGATTTCCACGAGCGAACCATCGGAGCTACTGCCCGACACGGCAAGACCTTGGTCGACTAGTTGTTGGCGATACTCGTTATTCACTTCGTAACGGTGACGATGGCGCTCGCTGATGAGTTGCTTGCCGTAGCTCATGGCGGCGTGGCTGCCAGCGGCGAGATTCGTGGGCTGCGCACCGAGCCGCATCGTGCCCCCTTTGTCGGTGATTGTTTTCTGATCATTGAGCAGGCAGATCACGGGGTAGCGGGTTTCTTTGTCGAACTCGGTGGAGTGCGCGCCGTCCATCCCGCACAGGTTACGAGCGAATTCCACGACGGCACATTGCATGCCCAGGCAAATGCCAAAGAAGGGAATGTTTTTCTCGCGGGCGTAACGGATGGCCGAGACTTTGCCTTCGATGCCCCGCTCACCGAAACCACCCGGTACCAAAATGCCGTCGTAACCGGCGAGCAACTTTTCGGCCCCTTCCGCTTCAACGTCTTCGCTGCGAATGCGAGCCAAACGAATCTGGGCTCCATGGGCCATGCCGGCATGATCGAGCGATTCGTAAATCGACTTGTAGGCGTCGCGATGCTCGGCGTATTTGCCGACCACGGCAATGCTGACTTCATGCTCGGGATTACGGAGCCGCTTGAGCAAGTTCCTCCAATCCTCGATGTCGGGGTCCGGGGTTTGCAGTCCCAATTTACGGCAAATGAGGCCATCGAGGTTGTTGTCGACGAGGCTGAGCGGCACTTCGTAGATCGAAAAATCTTTGTCGCGCTCTTCGATCACTGCTTCAAGTGAGATGTTGCAGAACAGGGCGATCTTCTCGCGATCCTCACGACTGATCGGCTGCTCGGTACGGCAGATGAGGATGTCGGGTTGAATGCCGATCTGGCGAAGCTGGCCGACGGAGTGCTGCGTCGGCTTGGTTTTCAACTCCCGCGCGGCCTTCAAGTAGGGCACGAGGGTGAGGTGAATGTACAGGCAGTTTTCTTTGCCCACGTCGAGCGCGAATTGGCGGATTGCTTCGAGAAACGGCAGGCTCTCGATATCGCCGACCGTGCCGCCGATCTCGGTGATGACCACGTCGACGCGCTCGTCGGCATCCTTGGCGATCTTGTGAATCACCGATTTAATTTCGTTGGTGATGTGTGGAATCACCTGTACGGTCTTGCCGAGGAATTCGCCGCGGCGTTCCTTGTTGATGACCGACAGGTAAATCTGGCCGGTGGTGTAATTGGAATCGCGGGTGAGTGGCGAGCTCGTGAACCGCTCGTAATGACCGAGATCGAGGTCCGTCTCGCTGCCGTCGTCGAGCACGTAAACTTCGCCGTGCTGATAGGGGCTCATCGTGCCGGGATCGACGTTAATGTAGGGGTCGAGCTTTTGCATGCGGACCGACAGTCCGCGGCGTTCGAGCAACATGCCTGCCGACGCACTGGTGAGACCCTTGCCCAGGGAGCTGACGACGCCACCGGTCACGAAGATGTGCTTGGTCATTTGCGAAGAACCTTCCTGGCTAGCCTTTGCGGCGTAAACTTAGTCCACACTGCTCAAGTAGGACACAATCCTTCATTCTACCGGCGGACTTGCTAGCTGGGGAGGGTGGGCTAAGTGTCACGAATCGGCGGCAGATTGCTGTTTGGCATCGAGAAAATCTTGACCGTGGGCGTAGCGGGTGTTGATCGGGACGCCGGATTGGCAGAGGGGGCATTCCGCGGCAGACCAGTCGGGGATGTCGTGTTCCACGAGGTAGAAATACTCGGGGACGCCGAGGGATTGAGCGTCGACGTTGCCCCGGTCGACAAGGGCGGCTGCCGCGATAACCGTGCCGCCTGCACGCTGCACGGCGGTTGCGGTTTGACGGATGGAGAGGCCGGTGTTGACGACGTCATCAACGACCAGAACCCGTTTGCCGGCGACGAGTTGGTCGTAGCCGCGATGCAAGGTGAACTCGCCGTGCAGCTCGGAAGAGCGTGGGGCGGTATGCTCGGCAAACACGGCGGGCAGACCGAGTTCGAAGGCCGTCCACTGGGCGACGATCAATCCGCCGGTCGCCGGCCCGCAGAGGATCTCGGCTTGGAAATGGCCAACCGCAGCGGCGAGAAGTTGCGTGAGTCGGCGGATGCGGTGCGGGTCGACGAAGATGGCGTCCTTGTCAATCCAGCCGCTGCCGTGGTCGCCGGAAATGTACACGAAGTGATCGTTGGCCAGCAGTGCGCGGGAATCGACAAGAATTTGGCGGGTTTCGGCGGTGGAGTCGTCGTTGGCGAGGGGCATTGACGGCCTTGTGGGGGTCAGAGCGATGAGATCGCCCGATTGTACCACCCGCCAACGCGGCCATGGGGAAGTTCTCGTGCGGGATGCCGACAAGCTGTTGACTCGCCCGCATCCCACGTTTAATCTCAGGGAAATCACGCCTCACCCAGGTTTTGACGCGATCTCATGATCTTCTCACTCGTTGCGTACCCCAACGGCTCATGTCGTTGACGCAACGCTCTGCCCCTTTTCTCGGGCATCTTTTTTCAAGTAATCACGGAACTGATTTTCAGTTTCGCGCCACCTGTTATCGCAAATTTCCATTTCGCTCCTTTGAGACACCCATGCCTCGTCACTACAAAATACTCTTGATACTTCTCGCCGTGCTCGCCTGTGGCCCTGACGCCTCGGCGGCGGATTACGACTTTTTTGGTCGTTCGGGCGATGCGATCGAAATCGACCTCGCGAAAGTTCCTGGCATTCCCGCTGGTGCAATCTTTTCCAATTTGCAGACGCCGAGCCGTCACACCCGTCTATTGAGTGACACGCTCGTCGGCTCACCGTTTGTTAGTACCGGCAGATTTTGGTTGTTCCCAAATAACGCCGCGAACACGCCGAGTTTAGGCGATACCGACGCGGCCGCGCGAGGTTTTCAAGGGAAGCTAACAGGCTCGGTTCTGGTGAACGGCGTGAATAAGACCTTTGAAATCACGGTGCGTAAAGATTTTACAGGCAACGGTCGTGGGCAGGTGGGGCAAAGCCTCGAAGGCCTGGGCCGCACGAATAATCCACTGTTTGTGGCACAACAGCAGCAGCGGCTGAGTTATCTTGGTTACGTGGCCGAAGGGAATGTCGCGATTCCGATCACGGGTCTGTTCAGTGCGAGCACCGATTCCGCGCTGCGTACATTACAAGCAGCCCTCGTCGGCGGTGTGAACACGACGCAGGCCGATGTCGACGGGATCATCGGTCCCACGACGGCTGGCTGGCTCAACGCCGCAAATGCTCCGCAGTGGGAGCGGCTCGTCGATCCCGATCCACAGACCATTCCCTGGTCTGAGAACCGCATGATTGGGAATTTCGACATTCTCCCCGGCCGCGATCCGGGGACGGGCCAACGCACCGGAAACACGCCGCAGTTCGAGGATTTCGCGACAAGTTGGAGCCTGGAAACAATTCGCCAAAGTTCCGCGGCGGCTAAATCGCTCACGGGGAGAACCCAACTGGTGAACGCACTCTCGGCCTCCGACGGCTATGGATCCGAGTGCTGCCATAACACCCATCGGGCGGGGATGGATATCGATTTGCACGTCGACGATTCAACCTGGAACTTCGGCAATGGTGCGTTGAGCACGGAAGAAAACATCGTTGTGCAACATGCCGTCACGTTTATCGACAATGCTCCCCCCGACGCCCGCATTTCGCGAATCATCACATCCAATGTCGATATTCTCAACGAGATCCGCCGCTTGCGTCCGACCATGTCGTTTTTCAACGACACTTCCGGCGGGCATCAGAATCACTTGCACTTCGACGTCGGGCCACCAACTTTGCGGGCCGACGCGGCGGAGCGCCGGGGCGATTTCAACCTGGATGACGTTAGGGATGCTGGTGATATCGATTTACTCAGAAAGAATTTCAACGGCAACGCCGCAATCTATGGTTTGGTTGCACCTACGAATGTCGTTGATTCCGCTGATCTCAACGAATTGGTGATCGGCGTGCTCGGCACGCGGTTTGGCGATGCGAATTTGGATCGTCGCGTTGATAGTGCCGATGGCACGCAGATCCTCGGCAAGCTCGGAGCGGGACAAGGGCAGGGCTGGGCCGACGGGGATTTCGATGGCGATGGTCGCGTGACTGCGGCGGCGGATGGCAGCATCGTGCTCGAGAATTTTGGCTTCGGCGGCAGTCCGGCGGCTGCACTGGCTGCGTTGAACCCCGGCGAAGTGGTCGCACGGTTCCAGCAGAATTCTGGCAGGCTGTTGCTCGCTGCGAACGCCGTCTCGTTGTTGGTGCTGCGTTCTCCAGGGCTTGATTTGGGAATCGTGGCTCCCGTCGACGACTTTGGCGGCGCTGCGGCGATCGACCAACCGACGCCTCAAGAACTCGCGTGGTTGAATTTCTCGGACGGCCTCAAAGGACAAATTGAGGTGCAACTGAGTGCGAATCTTGCGGTAAGTAACCTCGCGCTTTTCGCGCAAGTTGTTGGCGGAAATCTGACGCCCGTGGCTATAATGCTGGTTCCCGAGCCAGGCAGTTTGTTGATAGCCGTTTGTGGCTGCTCCCTGATATTTCTGAACTTGCGGCCATCGAGCGTAAGTCTAGGCGGAAAGTTTGATCGTTGATGAGAATCTGTGCCTGCACGTTGCTCTTGTTGCTGACGGTTGGAAATTGGTGTGAAGCACAGATTGCCGTCGACGGCACTTTCGTGGGTGATGAAGCCGACTACGGCGCGGCACGTTCGGTGCAAAATACGAACACGGGCTACGGCAACTCGACGAATGGTGATCCGAAAGCGGCGACCGGTGGTTCCGAGATCGATCGGGTTTTTGCCACGGTTCGAGCTGACCGGCTATACGTGTTGATCACCGGAAATTTGGAAGCCAACTTCAACAAGCTGAGCGTGTTTATCGACTCGGGGCCCGGCGGGGTGAATCAGATTGTGGGGGCGAGTCTGCCGGCGTTGGTTGACCCCTATTGTTGTGGCGGGAGCAATGGCGCGCTGCAAGCCCTGAATGGCTTGCGGTTCGACACCACTTTCGCCGCCGATCACTTTCTTGCCTTTTCCAATGGAAACCATACCTACGGTTCGCCAGCAATCACCCGCTGGACACTCTCGGCCTACTACGCGGACCTGACGCAAGGCGCGGCGGGCGACAAGAGCGAAATCGGCTTTCAGTGGAACCACTCCGGCGTCGAACCAGGCTTGGGAATCGGCGAGCCGATTGACCAAGTCAATAACGGTTGCACGGGCCCGAGCGATACAAACTGCATGCCCCCCGAACATGAATTTGCCGAGCCGATTGATACGGTGAACGACCCCACGAACAGCCGGGGTCATCGCGATTTTCTCAACGAGGTGGACCTGCTGATGGCGATCAACAACAGCAACACGCAGGGCGTGAATGCCGGCTCGGGGGCCGCGACTGGCACACCGGCAAGCGTGCTCACGGGGATCGAGTTTTCGCTCCCACTTTCCGTGTTGGGGAATCCGACGGCTGACATCAAAATCGCGGCGTTTATCGGCAGTGGCAATTACGGCAACGTCTCGAATCAGTTGGCGGGGGTGGGCGTGTTGCGGAGTAATTTGGGTGGCCCCAGTTCCGTCAATTTGGCGAACATAACCGGCAATCAATTCGTGACCTTGCCGGTGCCCTCTGGGGATTTCGACGGCGATGGCGACGTGGATGGCCGAGATTTTCTCGTTTGGCAGCGCAACAATGGCAATGCTACCGACTTGGCACTTTGGCAGGAACAATACGGAGCAGGCGGCGCGCTGGCGGCGAGTTTCGCGGTGCCGGAGCCGACTTCAAGTGTGTTGTTGGTTTTCCTGGCAGTAAGCATGTTCACTAAGCTCCGGCGATGACCTCGATTGTCGCTTTATGACCGATCGAGTTGGCCAACTTTTTGTCACAGGTCAACAAAACTACATTGAGAGCCTCGGCGAGAGCTACATAAGTGGCATCGTAAGCAGTAAGGTTACTCCGCAATTGCCATATTCTCGAAAGTAACAGCGTCTGAGGATAACGCTCTAGTGGAAAATCCATGAGCTCCTCAACGGCCTCTCGGCCCCGCCGGGCAGAGAGTTCGCCGAGCAGCAAATACCTGCGTAACACGTGACAAGTTTCCACGTCGACGAGACTCGGAGCACAGAGCTCTCTTTCGTGGCCTACCAATCTCTCCGCGATCAGATTCTTGCTCGGTCGCTGGAGAAGCAACTCAAGTAGACACGACGCATCAAGGACAATCATTCCCGATCACGCTCCGCGCGGATAACTTCGGCAGGAGAGAGTTTTGTCTTGACGGCCGGGTGTCGTTCGAGTCGGTCGATCATTTCTTGATACGTGGGACGCTCCGCGAGCCGCCGTAGCTCTGCCAACAAGTAATCCGAGAGCGACATTTGGGCCAACGCAGCTCGCGATTTGAGCTGCCCATGGATTTCGTTGGGAACATGCCGAATTTGGATCATTTTGGACATGCATTTAGTATAGTTGCATGTTTACCACATGTCAAATCAAGGAGTTAAAACATAGGGACACGCAGACTTCTGGAACATGCCAAACAGCTAGCAATAAAATCAATATTGACCCGCACGGTCATTCTGGCACACATTGCCACAATGCCGTCGCGAGCTGCGTGCCGGTGAACCCAGTTCAGTCACGTGCAAATGGAGGTGCACATCATGAAACGCGATTTGGATCTTGCGCGGCAATTGCTTCTGGATATCGAAGCGCGTGGGGCCGACTGCTCGGTGAGCGCTCTGCATACCGGCACATACCATCGAAACGGCACGGTTCACGAACCGCCCACCAGTTTTGAAATCGACGAGCGGATTCGCTATCACCTCCGGCTGTTGATCGATGGTGGTTTTTTGAAGGAAGTCGATCGCACAACCGCTGGCGTTCCTTGTGTGCGGCTGACGCACGACGGGCATGAACTGCTGGAACTGGCCCGCCACGAACCGCTATGGCGCGAAGCCAAATGGCTCTGCCAAGAGCGCACCGGCGGCGAATCGCTCACGGTCATCCGAACATTCTTGATCCGTTTAGCTGTCGGATCACGCGGGTATCTGCCACGCGAACGTGCTGGCTACGTGGGACGCCGCCCCCGCTACCTAGCTAGCGAAGAGCGACCCGAACCCGATCGTGTCCGTTACGTCCGTGTGCGTCCCACGACCGAGGATGTTGTCGAGCGTCCCCTGCAATATCTGACAGACATAGAGGCCCAGAAAGAGTACGAAACGCTGAGCCGTTACGACCTGGACTATGAATCCGCTTTTCCGACCCATTTGATCTGAACATTTTGAGGTGAAATACTGTGATCTAAGCAACGATCCACAGGGATCGGTGATGAATCGGGGCGCTGCTCGCCAGGGCAGCGTCCTTTTTTGTGTATTTAGCCGCGAAGCTTGCTCCGCGCTCCCACAACGCGGAGCAAGCTCCGCGGCTAAATGGGAGTTAATACTTGCAAATCACCTGCAAATGCGAGAAACTCAAATCTATTGATTATTTCTCGCGAGGTGAACCGTGGCTGTTGAACCCATACATGACACTCCTTGGGCCAAGGGGATTCTTAAACAGGCCGGCCTGCGGAGCACCGCCGCGCGGGTCGGTGTGTTGCGTCAGCTAGCCGGGCACGGCAAGCCGGTGAGTCATGGCGAAGTGGTCGACGCGCTGAGCGAATTTGGGTTCGATCAATCAACGATTTACCGCGTGTTGCACGAGCTCACCGACGCGGGACTGCTCTTTAAGCTGGATCTTGGAGACCAAATTCGCCGGTTTGAGTTTCGCACGGCGGCCAGCCAGCACGAGCTGGAACATCCCCACTTCATGTGTGTGGACTGCGGCAAGGTGACCTGCCTTGAAGAGTTTTCCTTTCAACTCACCCCCAGTCGTGGACCTCGCCGGGATAAGCTTGGTGAGATCACCGAAGTCTTGCTCCGCGGGCATTGTGGAAAGTGCGCGCACGCCTGAGAACTGCTATCTGGCAGACAAAATTGCTGTTGTCTCCTTGCGTGCTCCCGATTTAGAACGAGGGAGTTCCAGTCACCCCAGGGGAGGTCTATCATGCGTGCCTGTCGTCGTCACGATTTTCAAATTCTGCTGTTCTTATTGCTCGTTTGCTCGGCCCGAGTGTGGGCCAACGAAGCCGAGAATCCTATCGCCACCGAGAGAGTGGCTGCAATTGCCGCGGATGTGCCACCAGTTCCCACACCGCAGGACGTAGCGCGGGAAGTCTTGCGGTTGCAGGAAGAAATGGGGGGCTCGATCGTCTCGGATTTCCAACCCGAACCAGCTTGGAATGCTCCGCCGACTCCACCCCCCGTGCCACATCCTTGGCGACCGGCGGTTAGCTCGCCTGTGTTGGCGTTGCGCGAAACGGCATGGCAATTGGAACAATCGGCCCATCTGTTGGAATCGCTTGATCTCTATTCCCAGGCCGACGCACTACGGGAAACGGCGGACAGGCTCCACAAAGATGCGCGCAAATTGAAGGGCAATGGGACCACGAAGCAAGCGAAATAGCCTTAAAATAGCCACCCGCGCTCGTCGGATGAGCTTGCGTTGAGAGTTCGATTATTCAGTCCCTTCGGCTTGCGCCGGGGGCTGTTCTTGGCAAGTGCGAATAATTGACATTTGCCCCTACGACCAGTAGCCTAGTAATTATGCGGTGAGTTGGGGGATTCGCGTAACTAGCGAGGGTGTGAGGACTTCTGTCTAGCATCGCCTCCGAGCGAGAAGCAAACGCTCGGTGGTTCCGCTCCGTGTTTCTCTTCCTTGCATGGCCAAGTTCGGCAGCGACGGGAAGGAAGCCTACGCGAGCTTCTCCCAGAATCTCCGCCGGAACAAGCAGAGCCCCGACCAGAGAATTCTGAGCGATGTCGAAACTCGGTGAATACCTTATCAAGAAGCGCGTCATTGGCCCCGAGCAATTGCAGGAAGCCGAGACGGTCGCCTCGTCACGCCGGTTGAAGTTACAAGATGCCATCGTGCAGCTTGGCTACGGCACGCCCGAGCAAGTCTGGCGCTCATTGGCGGAGTTGCACAAGTATGAATACTACGACTTGAACAGCGTGCCGATTCCCCCCGCCGTGGTGGAACTTGTCCCCGAATCGGTCGCCCGCGAAAACGCGGTGATCCCCTTCTCGGAGGAGGACGGCAAACTCAAGGTCGTGGTGAGCGATCCCGAGGCGTTTGAAACCTTCGACAAGTTGCAGTTCATTCTGAACCGCAAAGTCGAAATCGGCATTTCAACTCGCGAAAGCATTCTCGAAGCGATCAATCGCAACTACGGTCAGGTCGACGGCGAATCGGCGGACTCGATGCTGCAAGAATTCACCGACACCGCCATCGACTTCACCGAGACCGAAGGCGACGACGCCCAAGGCGACGACGACGTGGTCGACGAAACGAGCGCACCAATCGTGCGGCTCGTGCAACTCATGATTACCGAAGCCGTGCAGTTGCGAGCCTCGGACATTCACGTGGAACCGTTTGAAAGCCGCGTGCGCATTCGCTATCGGATTGACGGTGTGTTGGTGGAACGCGATAGCCCGCCACGGCGACTGCTCGGGGCCTTGCTCTCGCGTATCAAGATTTTGGCCAAAATGGACATCGCCGAACGCCGCCGCACCCAGGACGGTCGCATCAAGATCACGGCAGGTGGCAAGGAGCTTGATCTGCGCGTGAGCATGTTGCCCACCACGCACGGCCAATCCTGCGTGATGCGGCTGTTGGACAAGGACAACATTAAAGTCGGTGTACGGCAATTGGGCTTGTCGGAAAGCGACTTCCGCAAGTTCCGCACCCTGATTCGACGGCCGAACGGTATTTTTCTGGTGACAGGTCCGACGGGATCGGGCAAAACGACGACTCTCTACGCCGCGCTCAATGAACTCAATCGCCCCGACCGCAAAATCATTACGGCGGAAGACCCGGTGGAATACTATTTGCCGGGCATCAACCAGGTGGAAGTCAAGCACTCCATTGGCCTCGACTTCGCGTTGATCATTCGCGCGATGTTGCGGCAGGCACCCAACATTATTCTTGTCGGCGAAATGCGCGACCAAGAAACCGCGTCGATGGGTATTCAAGCCTCGCTCACGGGCCACTTGGTGTTCAGCACGCTGCACACCAACGATGCCCCCGGCGCGATCACGCGCATGGTCGATATGGGTGTGCCCGCCTATTTGGTGGCGGGGAGCATCATCGGCATCTTGGCCCAACGCTTGGTCCGGGTGGTTTGCACCAAATGCAAACATCCCTATCAACCGACGGACGCCCAACTCGAAGCCGCCGGAATCACCCCCGAGCAAGCCGCGGGGGCCACGTTCATGAAGGGACAAGGTTGCTCGCACTGCGGCAAGGGTGGTTATCGCGGGCGACTCGGCATCTTTGAATTGATGATGATGAACTCGAAGGTGCGGGAACTGGCATTCCAAGGGGCCTCAACCGCCGACATTCGCAAGGTCGCCATAAGCACAGGGATGACAACACTTTACGATGATGGTATCCGCAAAGCCTTGATGGGCGTGACCACGCTAGAAGAAGTCTTCCGCGTCGCCAAAAAGGTGGAAGCCTAAGCAAGCGAATAGCAATTAGAATGTAAGGTATGAAGCCGCGACGCAACGCGTCGCACGGAAACAGAGATTTATGGGCACAATTCTGATCGACAAATTGCTCTCGGCTCAAGTGAAGCAGGGAGCGAGCGACTTGCACATCACGGTGGGGCAGCCTCCCGTACTGCGTCTGCATGGCCATATGCAGAAGCTCAAGACCAAAGTGCTCGAACCCGCCGACACCATGGGTCTGATGAAAAGCATCACGCCCGACCGCTGCCAACAGGAATTTCAAGAAACGGGCAGCACCGACTTCGGCTTTGCCTTCGGCGATCAAGCCCGCTTCCGCGTGTCGGTTTTCCGCCAGCGCGGCAACGTGGCGATGGTGTTGCGGCAGATTCCGGTCCACTTGATGAGCATGGACCAACTCAACGTGCCGCCGATTTTCAAAGACATGATTATGCGGCCCCGTGGGTTGATTCTCGTGACGGGGCCCACCGGTTCCGGTAAGAGTACCTCGCTCGCCGCGATGATCGACTACATCAACACGACGGTCGATCACCACATCATCACGATCGAAGACCCCATCGAGTTCTATCACAACCACCGCAAGAGCACGATCAACCAACGCGAAGTGGGCGTGGACGTGACCTCCTTTGCCGAGGCGATTCGCCGGGCTTTGCGGCAGGATCCCGACGTGATTCTCGTGGGCGAAATGCGCGACCTCGAAACGATTGAAGCCGCCATTACCGCGGCGGAAACAGGCCACGTGGTGTTCGGCACGCTCCATACGAGTAGCGCCGCCGGCACGATCAACCGCATCATCGACGTGTTCCCCACCAATCAGCAGGATCAAATCCGCACGCAGCTTGCGACCTCGATCATCGGCATTCTCGCCCAGCAGTTGATCCCCCGGATCGGCGGTGGCCGCGTGGCGGCGTTTGAAACACTCGTGGTCACGCCCGGCATCGCCAACCTGATTCGCGAAAACAAAATTTTCCGCATCACCTCGTCGATCCAAACAGGTTCCAAGCATGGCATGCAGTTGCTCGACGACCACTTATTTGAAATTTGGAAAACCGAAATCGCTACTAAGGAAGACGTGCTCGCGAAAGCGAACTCTCCCGACGAATTGGCCAAGCGCATCGCGGGAGCTGAGCGCGGAGTGTTCGACGAACCAGTGACGCCTGAGGAATAAGTCCGTGCGATTCGTTGAATCGCGGCTAA
>JAWXAV010000100.1:0-7954 GCA_034439695.1 Bythopirellula sp.
CCACGCGCTAGACGCGCGGTGGGGACGACCAATAAAATGGGGAGCATTCGGTGCCTGGATCGGTTCCAGGCTCAGTCCATATGGGGAATGTCGGCTTAATGAACTGCATCACCATCCTCAACTTAACTCGACAAATGTCTGCCATGAATTCTGCCTACGATATCGAAGTCTTTTATGATGGCGGCTGTCCCTTATGCCGTCGCGAAATTGAGATGATTCGTGGCCGCGACAAAGCGACGCGAATCCGCTTTACCGATATCGACGACGCTGGTTTCGATCCTCAATCGCTTGGAAAAAGTTACGACCAACTGATGGCGCAGATTCACGGTCGGCTGCCCGATGGGAGTTGGGTCATTGGTGTCGAAACATTCCGTCACTTGTACCGAGCTATCGGCTTTCGCAAAATGGTTGGCCTCAGCCGTCTGCCGGTCATTTCGCAAGGTATGAATCTCGTCTACGCCGTGTTTGCCAAGTATCGGCTGGCACTCACCGGTCGTTGCGCGACAGGGGAGTGCCGAGTCCCAACACAACGAATTGACGGTTCGCAGTCATGACGGTTGCCGACGAACTTTTGCTGTTATTGCAATTCGCCAGCAGCCTGTTCATGACTGGCTTGATTTGGTTTGTGCAGTTGGTCCACTATCCGTTGATGAAATTTGCTGACGCGCAACAGTTTTCCAGTTTTTGCCAAGCACATCAGAATCGAACAACGTGGGTCGTGGCAGGACCAATGTTCTTGGAACTAGGGACCGCGCTCTGGCTGTTCGCCAGTAGCCCGCTCATGCGACAGTCGCTCGCCTATCAGGGGGCCTTGGTGCTGTTGATCGTGATTTGGATATCAACGATAGTGCGACAGATGCCTTTGCATCAAAAACTTTTACGTGGGTACGATGCCGAATGTATCGAGTGTTTGGTGAGGTCGAATTGGATGCGTACGATGGCTTGGACGGTCCGCTCAATCGTGCTGGGCTGGTTAATGCTCAGCTCATTGGTGTTCGAACAGCCCAACACGCAAGTGTTGGGTTGTTAACTCTGACAAAGCTGGAAAAGTTCATTATGGGAATCATTGTTATCGCTGGAGTGAGTGGAACCATCGGCACGTCCCTTGCCAGGCGGCTGGTCGGTGCCGGTAGAGATGTGCTGCTTTTAGGCCGCACGGCGGAGAAGTTGGCTCCGTTGGCAAGCGAGCTAAACCAGCCTTACGCAGTGGTCGATTATTTCGATGCTGAAAAGTTGGAGCAAACAATCAGCGCGGCCGCTGAGCCCGCCGGAGGTGTCGAAGGCATTGTGAATTCCACTGGCTCGATCTTGCTCAAGCCACTTCATGCGACAAGCTTGGATGAGTTCCGCGCAGTCTTGGATGCGAATTTAGTGACGTCGTTTCAAATGCTCAAAGTCGGCTCGCGACTGCTGGCCAAGCCAGGGGGTAGCATCGTGTTGTTCTCCTCAGCCGCCGCCGAGATCGGTATGCCAAATCACGAAGCGATTGCTGCCGCCAAGGCTGGCGTGATCGGTTTGGCACGTGCCGCGGCGGCGTCCCTGGCGGGCCGCAACATTCGCGTGAACGTGATTAGCCCCGGACTCGTGCGGACTGAACTCACCCGCAGAATCTGGGAAGCTCCCGCCTCCGAGGCCGCCGCTTGCGAGATGCATGCCCTGGGTCGCATTGGCGAGCCGGAACAAATCGCCTCGCTCGTGGAATGGTTGCTGGCCGCCGAGAATGATTGGATCACGGGACAAACCATCGGCGTCGACGGCGGCTTGTCGCGCGTGTTGCCCCGTCGTCGTCAATAACCTCTGCGATGAAGGATCGACATGCGCGCCACCCTCATCTATCCGCATCAACTCTTCGCCAGTCACCCGGCCATTCCCGGCACGGACTTGAGCATTTTGGTGGAAGAGCCACTGTTCTTCACGCAGTACCGCTTCCATGCGCAAAAACTTATTCTTCATCGTGCCTCAATGCAGCAATATGCCGAAGGGCTACGTAAACAGGGTGAACAAGTCCGCTATGTGGAATCTCACGAACTTACGACGACCGGCGCGATTGCCGAATTGCTCAGCAAGCTGGGTGTTACCGAAGTGCAATTCGTCGACCCCTGCGATGATTGGCTCCAGTCGCGACTCACGACGGCCTTGGATGGGGCACGGATCAAATATCAAGTACTCGCCGATCCGCACTTTCTCACGCCCGCAACAGTCTTTGCCAACTACGCTGGTGGCCGCCAGAAGTTGTTCTTTGCCGACTTTTATGCCTTCCAGCGGAAGCGGTTGGAAGTGCTCCTCGACGACAAGGGCAAACCGGTGGGAGGCAAATGGAGTTTCGACGTTGAAAATCGTAAGAAGCTTCCGCGAGGTTTCGAGCCGCCGCCAATAACTTGGCCAAAGCCTGCGCGCGCGGTGCGGGAAGCTCGCGAGTATGTGAAGACGAACTTTCCGCAAGCGCTTGGCGAGGCGGAGAGTTTTTGTTACCCCACCAATCACGCGCAGGCAAAAGAGTGTCTCAGCAATTTTCTTGACCACCGGCTCGCTGACTTTGGCCAATACGAAGACGCGATTAGCGCGAGCGAGACTTATCTTTTTCACTCGGTACTAACACCAGCACTCAACACGGGTTTGCTCTCACCACGGCAAGTGGTCGATGCCGCGCTCGAGCGCGCGGACGTGGTGCCGCTAAACTCACTGGAAGGCTTTGTGCGGCAAGTCATAGGTTGGCGGGAGTATATCCGCGGGGTCTATCTGACTCACAGTCGTCGACAGCGCACCCGCAATTTCTGGGAGCACACTCATCCCATGCCTGCCGCCTTTTATGACGGCACAACGGGTATCGAGCCTGTCGACACCGTCATTCAGCGGGTCTTGCAGCACGCCTATTGCCATCACATCGAGCGGCTGATGGTCCTTGGCAATTTTATGTTGCTCAGCGAGATTCACCCCGACGCGATTCATCAATGGTTCATGGAAATGTACATCGACGCTTATGATTGGGTCATGGTGCCGAACGTCTACGGCATGAGCCAACATGCTGACGGCGGCTTAATCACCACCAAGCCGTACATCAGCGGTTCGAGCTACGTGCTGAAAATGAGCAACTTCCGCAAGGGACCGTGGTGCCCGATCTGGGACGCGCTCTACTGGCGATTCGTGGCCAAGCATCGTGACTTTTTCGCGGCGAATCCTCGCATGAGTGTCATGACCGCGCAGCTCACCAAGATGGGTGACAAACTCGCCAAACACCAAGCGACCGCCGCAGCATTTCTGGAACAACTCCATGGGAAGAGAAACCACGAATCTAACGAAGGGTGAGGACCTGTTGTTGGAAGGCGAACACCGCCCCCAAGAAACGTGTTTCCGAGAATCGACCCACACAAGCACACGCGGCTGGCCGTAAAAAATCAGTAAGCGGCCCGCTGCGCTCAGGAGAACTGCAAAGTCCGCCTGAATGTAGCAGGCACACTCCGTGTGCCGAGGCGGCCGCGAGAAAACGCTGTGATTTCACCAAGGCGGTTTCGGCACACGGAGTGTGCCTACTACTTTGCAGTTCCCTGCCGCAGCGCTGGATTGAGCCAAATATCTCCAAAATATTGTGAACCCAACCGTGATGGGTACAATCAGAGCTGACTCTTTATACGGCCCCCTCGCGGCTCTGATTTTCTCCGCTGTCCGTGCTAATTCCAAGGCTCGCTCCTATGTCAAGATTTCGTCGCTTCTCGAAACCGCTTTCACGATACCAAAACTCACAAGGTCGGCGGCTGCGTATTGAGCATCTCGAAGAACGTCAACTGCTGGCCGGCGATACGTACCTCATTAACTTTCAACTCGAAGCGGCCTTAACACCAACCCGTTACGCCGCCGACACGGGCGAAGTTTTTGGCCTGCGTAATAATGGCTGGAGCTACGGCTGGTCGAGCGATCATACCGACGTGTCTCGCGATCGAGAAGTCAATCCCGACCAGCGCTTGGATACCTTGCTTCATTTTCATCAGAATCAAAGCTGGGAATTCCAAGTTCCCAATGGGGTCTACGAAGTGACCGTGTCGATCGGTGATACGTCGAATGCGAGTACGCACACGCTCAATGTCGAGGGGGTCAATGTTTGGAATGCGGTCGGTCTTGCCGCGGGAAGTTTCCTCAAGGATACGAGGCAAATCACGGTCAGCGACGGGCGTTTGACTCTGAACCAAGGCGCGGCGGTGGAGAAGGCCACGAGAATCAATTACATCCATGTCGTGGGGCTGCCGAATGCTCCCAACAGCAGCCCCGCTTTGCCGAACATCATGGAACCGGTTGTTGAAGGGGACATTGTGAATCCGGCGGATGTGCATATGGAAGCCGTCGACTTCTCGGATATCGAAGGAGACGAACACCTATCGACCGACTGGGAAATCTGGACCGTCGGCCCGTCCCCCGAGCGGGTCTGGCAAACGCTGGGTATCACGGGGGTCGAAAGAATGCACACCCATTTGGGCGACGGCATTTTCGAGAATTCCCACGCCGGACGCACCGACTTGATTTCCACCCCGATCCCCAACTTCAATTTTAACACCTTCACGATTACCATTCCCGGCGTGACGGCCGGCGACCAACTCACGATCTCGGCCGAGATGCTCAACGCGATTGGTTTGGGTGGAATATTTCGCTCGGGCATGGTCGATTCCTTTGTGCTGACGACCAGTGCCAGTGGCAACTTGATGAATGACGGCAGCTTCGAGGCGGCTACGGCCAACACGCAGACCAGCAACAGCAATTGGGTGATGACCGCCCAGTCGGACGGCATCGAGCCATCGGCAGCATTTCAAACCGCCACCTGGGCCGCGAACACGGGCAGCAAGGGGGTCTGGTTCAAGGGCTATCGTGGCACCCCGGGCAGTCCCGTCGATGCATCCGTCACGCAAGTTGTTACAGCTCCCACCTCCGGGGATTACACACTCACGTTTGCCGCCAAGGTCGAGGAAAATTTTGCCGCCACGGTCGGCGATTTTCGGGTGACCGTCTCCTCCAGCGGCACCGGCGGCTCGAAAACCATTGACCTGTTGAATTCGTTCGCTCCCGAGTACGAGTTGCGGGTACGTTTCCGCGACGATGCCGGCGCGGTAAGCAGTTATGCCACGCGGAATTTCTTCGTGGATGTGGCGTCGACAGTGTTTCCCCTCGAACTGGAAGGAATTGCGGATTCACCCGCGCCCACCTGGACCAATGCCAACGACAACCCCGTGATTCTCCCCGCCGCGAGCCCGAATCAATCGCAAGTGCGGCTTGAAGGGGGCCTGGGTGAATTGCTCCTCTCCTTCACGGGCAACAATTCCGTCACCAATACGGTGGTCAATCCGCCGACCTTGGCGGACCATGTCTACCCGCGCGCCGTCGTTGTGGCGGGTTCCAGTGGTTTAAGTTTGGGTGAAACCGAAATTCGTTTCTCCGACGATCACGGACAGCAGCGGACCGTGTATCTCCCCGCGATCAATTTGGCCCCCAACACACGGCTCGATCTCTGGATCGCCGCCGACGGTTCGACCTATTTTGGTGCGGTCGGGCAGACCGAACCCGTCTTTACCAATCTCGCGCGGCAAGCGGAATCCGAGGTTCCATTCATCGCCTTCGAGCCTGGCTTTGAAATCGACGAAGTCGCCGGTGGCCTGCAGCTTCCCGTGAATATCGCGTTTGTACCCAACCCTGGACCAGATCCTGATGATCCACTGTTTTACGTCAACGAGTTGTATGGCACGATCAAAGTCGTTAGCAACAATTTCGCGGTGAGCAACTATGCGACCGGTTTGTTGAACTTCAATCCGACCGGGGCATTCCCGGGATCAGGCGAACAGGGGCTCGCGGGGCTGGTCGTCGATCCGTTGACCGGCGATGTGTTTGTTACCCGCGTCACCGATACCGACGGCATCGAAGGGGGCGCGCATCACCCGCAGGTGGTGCGACTCACGAGCACGGATGGGGGCCGCACGGCGTCCACGGTGACGGTGATTCGCAACATGGTCGGCGAAAGCCAGGGACAATCGCATCAGATTTCCAACTTGACGATTGGCCCCGATGGGAAACTGTATGTCCATAATGGCGATGGTTTTGACGCCTCGACCGCACTGAACCTGGATTCCTATCGCGGCAAAATCTTGCGGATGAATTTCGACGGCACGGCCCCCAGCGACAATCCGTTTTACAATGCCGTCGGTGGGATCAACGCGCGGGACTACGTGTATGCTTACGGCTTTCGCAATCCGTTCGGCGGAGCTTGGCGTGCCGCCGATGGCAAACATTATGAAGTGGAAAATGGCAACTCGCTCGACCGTTTGGCGCGCGTCGATCGCGGTGGCAACTACGACTGGAATGGTTCGGATAGTTCGCTGCTGCCTGATGCCCGCTATGTTTGGAATCCCGCGCACGCCCCCGTAAACATCACTTTCGTCGAGCCGGAAACTTTTGGCGGCAGTCAATTTCCTGGCTCGAAACAAGGCCGTGCTTTTGTCAGCGAATCCGGCCCGACCTATGCTTCCGGGCAGCAGACCCAGGGCAAGCGGATTGTGGAATTCAACTTGGACGCCAACGGCAATGTCGTGGGAGGGCCGACGACATTGGTGGAATATGTGGGAATCGGTCGCGGGACCGTGGCCGGTTTGATCGCCGGACCCGATGGGCTGTATTTCACCGAACTTTATAGGGATCTTGATGCCGTCACCCCGATTGACGCCGGGGCGCGGGTGTTTCGGGTGCGCTTTACGGCGGGGGGCGATGCCGACTTCGACTTGGATGGCGACGTCGATGGCCGTGATTTTCTCGCCTGGCAACGGGGCGTCGGCAGCGCGAACCCGACTAAAGGCTCTGGCGATGCGAATAATGACGACGTGGTGAACAGCGCGGACCTCGCGATTTGGCAAGGTGAGTACGGCGCGGTGGCGCTGTCGGCGATCTCTGCTCCCGTGGCTGCCCAAACCGTCACGTCATTCTCAGACGAGTCACCCGTGGCGGACGCGTTGATTGATGTAACGGGAAGCTGGTGGATTGAAATGCCAAGCTCGGAAATTATGGCAACCGCCTCTGAATTGCAAGCTACAAGTGATAATGACTTGTCGCAGCCAGTTGTGGATAAGGTTCTTGAGGATACCACAGACTATGCGTTCTCAAGTCGTAGCGCTGAGAGCGAGTTGTTTCTCTTGGATGACGAAGGGGATAATACAATAGCGGTCGACGAACTGTTCGCCGAGTGGGACGAGCTCGCGGACATTCTTTGAGGAGGGTAAAGACTCACCACGAATCTTTACGAATAGCACGAATAATTTGATTGCGTCTGGCCGAAAGCGGAGAGCCAATAGCCGACAGCCTCCACTCAAAATGCCCCAGGCAGGATTCGAACCTGCGACCTGCGGTTTAGGAAACCGTCGCTCTATCCCCTGAGCTACGAGGGCGGGATAGCCTTATTATGGCGTAATCGCTTAAGGAATTGTAGGTGGTATTCCTGACAGAAACCAAATGGTGGGTCAGGTGACAGGTGTAATTTTCGATATACTCTTGGATTTGTTACAGGGGAAGATGAAGGCCTCCCTGATTATGATGGCGATGCTCTAGTTGGTATTGGTTTTCGCGTTGCAAGTATCCCTGAGCCGAGCGCCGCGCTCTTAGGAGCCTTTGTGAGCCTGTGCTTATTGATCCGCAAAAAGCGATCTCGCCAATAGGCCGGAACGGCCGCGCTGTGAAAGCCCAGGACGAAGTCCTGGGTCTCGGGTTAGTGTGAAAACGGCTAGCCCTGAAAGGGCGCGCTTACCTTAAGCGGCAACGATTTTAGCGCGCCCTTTCAGGGCTTCTGGTCGTGATGGGTGTAGCCCACCCAGGGCGGCGGTGACGCTCGCGGGGCTCGCGTCATCTTGCCCTTGTATGTTGTCAGAAGCGGCTATCATAGAACACGCTCAAGAAAAGTTTTTGTCCGCGGCTGCGCAGCCGCGGACAAAAA
>JAWXAV010000101.1:0-40259 GCA_034439695.1 Bythopirellula sp.
GTCACGATGGCATGTTGAGCGTACAAACCGCTGTTTTTACAAGGTGTGGCGCAAATCGCGTGCCATTGTGCGGGAAGTCATCTGGGAAATCCGGGCTAACACTTGTTCATCCTATCGCTATGACACTGATTGTCAATCTGGCCAAACTGCGCACTTCTGAGCAGCCCGCATTACAAATCGCTCTGCCTAATTTATGCTGTTGCCCTTACGACTCGGATGGCGACAATCGCGGGATTATGATTTCGCTGACGTGAGCTAAATTGGCATGACAACTCCCCGCACTCTCGCCATCGGCGACATTCACGGTTGCCGCGCCCCTTTCGAGCAACTGCTGGCAATGCTCGCTCTGGGTGCGCAAGATACGCTCGTCATTCTCGGCGATGTCGTCGATCGTGGTCCCGACAGCCAAGGAGTGATCGAAGTCTTGCTAAAACTCAAGGATCAATGCCAACTCGTGTGCATCACCGGCAATCACGAAGAGATGATGCTCACCGTGGTCGACAATAAAATGCCACTCCAAGATTGGTTAGCCCATGGGGGCGACGAGACACTCGATTCCTACGGCAAAGGGTCGGCACCCGCGCGCTTGCCTGAGGAGCATATCGAGTTCTTGCGCACCTGGGTCGACTATTACGAAACACCCGAGCACTTTTACGCGCACGGAAATTATCTCGCGCGTAAACCGCTCGACCAACAACCGTGGCACGAGATGCGCTGGGAATCGCTCCGCAATTTTCGCCCTGGCGTTCACTGCTCGGGCAAGACCGCGATTCTCGGACACACGTCGAACAAACAAGGCGAGATTCTCAACCTCGGCCACTTGATCTGCATCGATACTTACGCCCACGGCGGCGGCTGGCTGACGGCACTGGAACCCGCAACGAAAAAAGTGTGGCAAACCAACATTCACGGCGAATCCCGCGAAGGAAAGCTGCCACTGCCACGGTGGCAGTGACGATTACTGTCATCCCGATGGGAGTTCAACGACCAGAGGGATCTGGTTTGCAGTACCATCACGTATGGAAAACGCAGGAAGCGTGAACCTAGATTCTTCGGATCGCCGACCACTGCTGCGCAGCGGTGCCCGTCCCCTCAGAATGACATTTCTTCGAGCGTCCTTGGAATGACACAAATAAAAAACCCGGGGATCACCATCCCCGGGCTTTCTCTGTCGTCACACCATTGACCCACGGTGTGTCACTCAACCGCTGTCACCCGGTTTTGCTTGCCTCATTCAAAATCTTCGCTGGGCACGTCTTCCTCCGCGAGATTGGCAGCTTTGCCCGCGGTGGAAAGCAAATCGTCAAAACCACCGACGGCCAGAATCTTTTGCTTGATCTCTTCGGTAATCTGCGGATTCTCTTTGAGGAACACGCGAGACTTTTCCTTGCCTTGGCCGAGTTGCATCTCGCCGTAGCGGAACCAAGCCCCAGTGCGGGATAATACCTTTTTCTCCAAGCCCAAATCGAGAATATCCCCTTCGTAGCTGATGCCGTCGTTGTGCATCATGTCGAATTCCGCGGCACGGAACGGCGGGGCCACCTTGTTCTTGACGATCTTCGCCCGCACGCGCTGGCCGATCACGTCTTCGCCATCCTTCAACTGGCCGATACGGCGCACATCGATGCGACAGGAGGCATAGAACTTGAGTGCTCGACCACCGGGGGTCGTTTCGGGACTGCCAAACATGACCCCGATTTTTTCGCGAATTTGATTGATAAAAATCACCGCCGTCTTGGCCTTGGCGATCACACCCGTGAGCTTGCGCATCGACTGGCTCATCAAGCGGGCCTGCAAACCGACATGCGAATCACCAATTTCCCCGTCGAGTTCTTTCTTGGGAACCAAGGCGGCGACCGAGTCGATGACGATCACATCTACCGCATTGGACTTAATCAGCATCTCGGTGATGTGCATCGCCTCTTCACCGTGGCCCGGTTGGCTCACCAGCAGCGTTTCCAGATCAACACCCAGCTTCTTGGCCCAACTGGGGTCGAGCGCGTGTTCGGCATCGATGAACGCGGCAATGCCACCCGCCTTCTGGGCCTCGGCAATGACGTGCAGGGCCAACGTGGTCTTGCCGCTTGATTCCGGGCCGTAAATTTCGATGATCCGGCCGCGAGGAATCCCCTGCCCTCCCAGGGCGATGTCGACCGACAGGCTGCCGGTGGAAATCCCTTCGATCCGACAAATCTTGTCGGCCCCCAACGGCATGATCGACCCTTCGCCGAATTGCTTTTCGATCGCTTCGACCGTGTTCCGCAATTCGGGGCTGGCGGCCAACATCTGATCGGCGGCGGTTTGCTTAGAGGAAGGCTTGGCGGGCTTCGCCTTTTCTTTTTTGGCCATATCGTTTCTCGAAGATGCGTTGTCTCTAGTAGAGGAACTGTCTTTAGGAGAGGAATTGTTTTTGAGCGAGGAGCTGTTTTTCGGTGAAGAATTCTTGCTAGCAACGGCTGATACCATGGTTCGGACCCTTTATCCAACAGAAAAGGCGAAGATGCAAGCCGCCCACACTCACAACACAGAACGTGACGGCACTGATATACTGTACGCACGGATACTATATTTGTGTTCAGTATTTGGTGCAAGAGGTCTTTTTTGCGAAAATTTGCCGAATCATGGCGGGGTTTCCGCAGCCGGGGGGCTGGAGAACTGAAAAGTCCCCCACGGTCATCCCCCCAACTTCAAATGCGCCAGCGGCACATATTTTGGCCCTGAACGCTGCGGCTCGCTCTCGTAAACAACCACCTCGTCGACAAACATTTGCCCGCCAGCAAAGTCGGCCAGCGAACCAACGGCAGCACAGAGCGGCGCATGATCGGCAGCAGGTCCAACACGCCCCAACGTGAGATGCGGCACGAACTGCCGATTCTCGCCACGAAAACCCATGCTGGCGAGGTTTTGCTCGATGGCGGCTTGGAGCTGACAAAACTTGTCGGAACCTTCGTTCGCACCAAGCCACAGCACGCGTGGACGCTCCGGCTTGGGAAACGCCCCCACGCCGGCTCCCGTAAGCGAGAAAGGCACGAAGTTCGTAACCACCTTCCCCACCCGCCGACAAACCTCGGCAAGTTCTTCATCACGCAAGTCACCCAAAAACTGCAGCGTCCAGTGCAAGTTCTCCGGCTCGACCCACTTCACATTCGCCGCCACCGGCCGCAACCGCTCAATGGCCGCCTGCGCTTGCCCATGCACGCCATCAACAGCTTCCACGGCGATAAAGGTGCGAGTCTTGGCCATGAGAAAACTTAAGTTGATCGAAGAGTACGACAAACTGCCTTGGCAGCATTTGGTGTTTTTTGAACAGGATGAGAAGAAGGATGGTAAAAAATCTCGTAGTCACTAGGATTGCCTATGCTAAACACATTCATCTTGAAGATACTGTGGGACGAGCCAGCAAGTGATATCCTTCAAAATCCATCCCTTGTCAATCGAGTAATAAGTGCCGTGGCAACATTTCGCTGTTCACAATGCGCCTTTGAGAAGCAAGTTTCGGAAGACCTCGTTGGAAAAAAGGCACGTTGTCCTAAGTGTAAAGATGTGAGTTTAATTACAGACGACCCCGTTATGCCTGACGTAATCGAAATTGAAGACGACGACCCTTATGATTTGTGGTCTGATTTCAAGAGCGATGAGAAGGACAATAAAGCAACTATCTCCACGGAATTGCCTCTTCAAACGGAGCAACAGATTATACAAGGTGGTCCAGGCGTACCTAAGCCGCGATCCTTCTTTACGATTGCGCTGTTGGCAGGCGGTTTTTTTGGCATTGGAATGGGGTTGTTTATTACATTCCAGAGCGGAGTTGGGACTGGCATCTTAGCTGCCGTCGTAGGCGGCCCACTCTTTGGATTCATATTAGCATTTTTTCTTTCTGGAAAACAGATCGCCGTGCGGTTTGAGAGTCGGGACGACTTTATCAATGACATGAAACGTGCGTTCAAAAAAATCAAGCACGAAGTGGTTGAATTGTCTGATCCTCTCTTTACATTCAAACATGAACAGGGCGTGATTCTAGTCACGACTCGTGTTCACGTCGGACGGCGAGAGGCGATATTTGTCGGACCACGAACATACGTCAAGAAGTTCGTTCGGCAATTGTCTGACCGACATGAGGTCGATTGGACAGGCAAGAAGGTGAAAGAGAATCACGGCGAAGCACCACCAGACATTGCTGCTCAATGTGCGTGGATTGCAGCAGGCGTAGTCCTCCTTGTGTTATTTTGGGGGTTCAAAGAAATATCTTCCCCGGAAGGCAAAGCTCAGTCATATGTTCTCAGTCGGCTCAAGGCCCCTTCGGAAGTGACGTTTATTTCTGCGAAGATCGTGGGCAGGAATGCTGACGGAACACAGGTGGAAATCGTGTTTGAAGCACCAAACTCCTTTGGGGTAAAGCTTAGAGATTCAATGACCGTAGTGGTTAAGTCAGATGGAAGCGTTGGAGAATTTTGACTCGCTGATCGAGTAGCAACCGTATGCTGATTCTGGATACTTCCAAATTGGACTCAAGGAGTATCCCCTGCTGGCTCACACACACGGAGGAGACATCATTAGGGCTAAGTGACAGTATGTTCGGTGGTCGTAGATCGTCTGACAGTCCCTTCGGTTTCGCCCCGGGGATGTTTCGCGACCGAGCAGTATATAGCAACCGTGGCATGACGGATTCTCGATTCCAATCGCGTGTTGCAACAACGGGCTCCTCACATATCCAATGCATGTCCCATCACTTTTATGCTCGAAATGCCAAGGGGCTAATGCATAAAGACCTCTTGGTGGGCGTGCATTTGAAGTGCTTACTACGTCACGACACCAGAGACAGTAGAACGGGCCGGATAGGGATTTTGCCTGCATTACGTGGACGATTACCCCTTTATTTACCCAGTGTTGGATAGTTGCAGCGTCGTGGTCATGGACCGCTTGGGCAATTGCCAAACAATCCACATCCGGATGGTTCATGTCCAACAGGGCGTAAATCATCAATCAGTTTCCTTTGCAAATTTCCAAGGGCGGCAGAGAAGGGGTCGGAGAATGATAAGCTGCCGCGAATCTTAAATTAAATTAAGACCTCCGATGTTTGCCTTACCCCTGCTTTCTCTCTCTACTAATCGTAACGAATTCATGACCCCCTGAAAAGCAAAGCCCCATCATGCAGGCGGCCTCGCGCGTGGCAATCTGCGTCGTTGTCAACACTTCTTTTTGTGCCAATGAAAAAGGGGTTGGGGGCTAGGATTTGGGGACTTGTTTGCGAAACTCATCGCCAGTCCCAAGCCCCCAGATCCAAATCCCAGAGCTGGTCAAAAATCACAACAGAAATGGCCGCGCGCCTGTGATAAAATACACCTCGTTCACGACACGGGATTGTTTCCTTGTTGTGGCGTCGCATAGGTACGTTCGCCAATCGGCCGGCCATCGTCTGGGCACTTGCACTTGTTTTCGATCGCAAATGCTTGGGCACCGATTTCTCGAGAAGTGATGTCACGAACGAAACGTCAGCGACAACAGGCCACAAAATGGTCCAGAGTCTCGAACAGTTTCCACCCGTGGGTACCCACGGTTTTTGAAGCCGCTTGCGGCTTAGCGATTCCGCTCTACAAACTCAACTGCGCCAAAAACCAATCCCAACGGATTGGCTACTTGTATGCGCGCGAGAGTCGTGCCACAAGAATTGTCTCCGAAAACGTCTAAAACGAGAGTTTTTTTCAGCGCAAACACAACATGCAGGTGCTCCGGCAATCCCACCCACTACATGATGTGGAGGTTCGTTCCACATTGAAACACAATAGGCCCAGCGCAAGAAAATCGCCGCCGAGCGGGCACCAAAGCGCAGCTTTGATCGGCTCGACGGCGATTAAATGTTAACAACTTAAATATCAACTCGCGACCGATTCGTCGTCATCTCCGCCGTCGGCCAGCGCGCCCACCGGTTCGGCCTCGGGTTCGCCATCCATGCGGCCCTCAAACGTAAGCTGCTTCTTGTCAGCCACCTTCTTCACGCTCACGCGGATCACGTGCTTGCCGTTGAATTCGCCCTTGAGCAATTCCTCGGCCAGCGGATCCTCGATGAACGACTCGATCGCTCGTCGCAAAGGTCGAGCACCGTAATCGGTGTTGGAACCCTTCTTGATAAGAAATTCCTTGGCTTCGTCGGTGAGTTCGAGCGCAAGTCCCCGCTCTTTCAACCGGCCACGAATCTTGCTGAGCTCCAACTCGACCACATCTTTCAAGTCGGTCGTGGTCAAGTGACGGAACACAATAATGTCGTTCACGCGGTTAATAAACTCGGGCCGGAACACTTTTTCAATCTCTTCCACGACCCGCTTTTTCATGCTGTCGTACGACGCATCTTCATCTGGTTTTTGGAAACCGAAGGCGGCTTCGTTCTTGATCGCATCGGCACCCGCGTTCGTGGTCATAATCAAAATCACGTTCCGGAAGTCAACATTGCGACCAAAGCTGTCCGTGAGCCGACCCTCTTCCATCAACTGCAACAGCATATTGAAGACTTCGGGATGGGCCTTTTCGATTTCGTCCAACAGCACCACGGCATACGGACGGCGGCGAATCTGCTCGGTGAGCTGACCACCTTCCTCATAGCCGACATAACCCGGAGGAGCACCAATCAAGCGGCTCACATTGTGCTTTTCCATGTACTCGCTCATATCGATCTGAACGAGCGCTTCTTGGTCGCCGAACATAAATTCGGCTAATGCCTTGGCGAGCAACGTCTTGCCAACGCCGGTCGGTCCCGCGAACACGAAACAGCCAGTAGGCCGTTTGGGGTCTTGCAAACCGCTACGACTGCGACGCACGGCCTTGGCGATGGCCTTAATCGCTTCGTCCTGGCTGATCACGCTGTTGTGCAGCTCAGCTTCCATGTTCATCAAGCGCAGCGTGTCCTCGGTCGTCATCCGGGTGAGCGGAATGCCGGTCATTTTGGACACCACTTCGGCGATCACTTCTTCGTCGACCACGCCACCATTCTCGCGGGACTTCTCCCGCCATTCCTTGGTGATGTGCTGCTTCTTTTTCTTGAGCTTGTCGGCCTGATCGCGCAGGGAGGCTGCCTTCTCGAAATCTTGATTCGCGACGGCTTCTTCCTTCTCGCGGTTGAGTTGCTCGACATCGTCGTCGATTTCCTTCAAATTGGGCGGCTTGCTCATCGTTTTGAGCCGCACGCGGGCACCCGATTCATCGATCACGTCAATCGCCTTGTCCGGCAAGCAACGGCCCGTGATATAGCGGTCCGAAAGTTCCACGGCCGCCTTGATCGCATCGTCGGTGATCTGCACGCGGTGATGCTCTTCGTAACGGTCTCGCAAACCTTCCAAAATCTTGACCGTGTCCGCGGCATTGGTGGGTTCGACCAGCACTTCCTGGAACCGGCGAGCCAAGGCCGAATCTTTTTCGATGTATTTGCGGTACTCATCGAGCGTCGTGGCCCCGATGCACTGGATTTCACCACGGGCCAGCGCCGGCTTCAACACGTTGGAAGCATCGATGGCACCTTCCGCGCCGCCGGCACCCACCAAGGTGTGCAATTCGTCGATAAACAGAATCGTGTTCTTGGCACGGCGGACTTCGTTCATCACCGCCTTAATCCGCTCCTCGAATTGGCCACGGTACTTCGTACCGGCCACCATCATGGCCAGGTCAAGCACCACGATCCGCCGATCCAACAGAATCTCAGGCACATTGCCGTCGATCACGCGCTGAGCGAAACCTTCGACAATCGCGGTCTTGCCGACACCCGCTTCGCCCAAGAGTACGGGATTGTTCTTCGTACGGCGGCAAAGCACCTGGATCGCCCGTTCGATTTCCTTTTCGCGACCAATCACGGGATCAAGCTTGCCCTGACGGGCAAGCTCCGTGAGATCGCGGCCAAAGCTGTCAAGCGCGGGAGTCTTGCTCTTGCTGCTCTTGCGGCCTCCGCGTTCGCCTTCTTCGCCACCCGACTCGCCGACGCGACCACCACGGGGAGAATCTTCCCCTTCGAGGCCGTGGCCGAGCAGATTCAGAACTTCCTCGCGAACTTCTTCGAGCTTGAGTCCCAAATTCATGAGCACCTGGGCGGCCACGCCTTCTTGCTCACGCAAGAGGCCGAGCAGAATGTGCTCCGTGCCCACGTAGTTGTGGTTCAGATGGCGAGCTTCTTCCATCGAGTATTCGATGACTTTTTTGGCCCGCGGCGTTTGCGGCAGCTTGCCCATCGTGACCATGTCGGGGCCGCTTTGGACGAGCTTTTCGACTTCGAGGCGGATTTTCCGCAGATCGACGTCCAGATTCTTGAGGACGTTGGCGGCAACGCCACTCCCCTCTTTAATCAACCCCAGCAACACGTGCTCGGTGCCGATATATTCGTGATTGAACCGCTGTGCCTCTTGATTGGCCAACTGCATTACCTTGCGGGCGCGGTCGGTGAAACGTTCGTACATGGCCATACTCCCCTTCTTTGATTCGCCACGCGGCGTTTGGTCGTAAGTCGACTTTAAGTCATTTACGCAGCCCAACGCCGATTGGTTTCATTTGTCTCGGTAGCAGACGCCTCAGCGTCGGTGATGTTGTAAGTCTCGGGTTCTGCTTCGACTGTGTCGTCTGTTGTTGTGTGATCGATTTCTGTCTGTTCTGAATCTTTCAACGCGGCGGCGTTTTCCTCACGCTCGACCGCAATCTCGTGCTGCCACGGGTCGGCTGCTTCCAACCGGCTTAACTTATCCAACTGCCTCACCGCCTCGCGATGTCGGCCTTGGTGCCGCCACAAGGTGGCCAACATCAGCCGGGCTTCCGCGTCGCGGTCGTCCAACTTGAGCAGCTTGAGGAGCAATTGCTCCGTCGCCACCCAATCGCCCTGCAAGTAAACCTGCTGGGCATCTCGATACAATTGTTCTCTTGGTTGGCTGGTAAGGCCAACGGACGCCACGGTGTTCTCTACCAAAACTCCGTCCGCCGCTTCATTACCATGTTCGGTGGCCATGACGGCGTTCGTCACTTGCCGACGACTCTGCACCCAGCCCACAAGCCAGGCGAGTGCCACCAACCCATACCCGGCGAGCACTTGCTCCGAGGGAATCCACTCCCCAAACACGAACGTCGCGAGGATCAACACGTTCACCAACGCGGTAAATCCTACCGCCACTGCCAAAGCTACCCAAGACCCCCGCACCCAAAGCTGCGGTAGCCCGGGCCAAAAGTAGGCGATCTTCGGCAGTTTTCGCGTCGGCACCATGAATTTCCATCCTCGCTGGCCGCGCGACCACTTTACCGACAACGCATGTCCGCAGAGTGACCCCGCAAGTTTAGCCCGCGACAGTACGGATGCAAGGCAACATCAAGCCCTCAACCGCTTTACAGCCACGAAATCGTTTCCCCGGCAAGTTTATCGTGGCGATCTTGCCGCGTGCGCAGCAGGGATCACCAACAGACAATTCGCCCGGTGGGAAGATAACGATAATAGCGGCGACCGACGAGGTCGGTTTGCGGTCTGCTGGACATCTGGGGCAAGCAATGCAAACCCGGCATAATGGTGCTAGCAAGCCGCTTGCGGCTTAGCGTGTACTTATTCACCGCTAAGCCGCAAGCGATGGGGCCAATTTAATTGAACAACGACCACAATATCCTTCGAATCCTCGACGCCGCGGCCAACCGCGCGGCCGAGGGCTTGCGCGTCGTCGAGGATTTCACACGCTTCGTGCTCGATGACGCCCATCTCACCCGGCTCCTGAAAGAATTGCGGCACGAGTTGGCAGATACCATCAACACTCTGCCCCGTAGCGACCGTCACGCCATACGTGAGACGCAACACGACGTGGGAACGGCAATTTCCACTGCCACCGAAAACGTGCGCACCGATGCCGTGGATGTTTGTGAAGCAAGTTGCGAACGGGTGAAGCAATCGCTCCGGAGCCTAGAAGAATTCAGCAAAACAATTGCCCCCACAACCGCCAACCGGTTTGAAGCTCTCCGTTATCGTTGGTACACCCTGGAAAAAGCGCTAACCACTCGCTTGCGGTTTAGCGACGAACTGGAACACGCCAAACTCTGCGTTTTAATCAACGGCACATTCCCTATCGAAAAAGTTCACCAACTCGTCAACTCCGGTGTCGGCATGATTCAATTGCGTGAAAAAAATCTCAACGACAGCGAGTTGCTGAAACTCGCTCGATCATTGTGCGACGCCGCAAAGGTTCCCTGCCAAAATGGCGGGGCGATGTGCTTGGTGATCATCAACGACCGCTCCGATATCGCCGCCGCCGCGAATGCCGATGGCGTCCACCTCGGCCAAGACGATTTGCCGGTGCGCGAAGCCCGCCGCATCCTCGGCCCGCGAAAAATCATCGGCGTCTCGACTCACAACATCGAGCAAGCTCGTGCGGCAGTGCTAGAGGGAGCCAACTACCTCGGTGTCGGCCCAACGTTTCCTTCAACGACCAAAGCGTTCGAGACCTTCCCCGGCACGGCGCTACTCAAACAAGTCGCCGAAGAAATTTCGCTCCCCGCATTCGCCATCGGCGGGATTACGCTGGAGAATCTACCTGAGGTGCTGGCGACGGGCATCAAACGCGTGGCTGTGAGTGGTGCGATTGCGAAGGCGGAAGAAGCAGGGAATGCGGCACATGAATTCGTACAACGATTAACGGATGACACCGCCTGCTGAAGCAGGCTCGCCAACTGGAACGCTCGCGCGGTATGATGAATGGTCCACAAATTCATTCCGCAATCCGAACTCCGCATTCCGCAATCAAATCATGCTTCACGCAGTTATTATGGCCGGTGGTACCGGCACCCGTTTTTGGCCCGCCAGCCGCGCGGCCTCTCCCAAGCAACTCTTGTCGCTCGTGGGCAAGGCCACAATGATCCGCCAAACTTACGACCGCCTCGATGGTTTAGTCGGTCGCGAGCAGGCGCTCATCGTGACCAATCGCCAGTTGGTCGAGCCGATCAAAGCGCAACTCCCCGAACTTCCCGCCGAACAAATTGTTGGCGAGCCTTGCAAACGTGATACGGCCCCCTGCATCGGCCTCGCGGCGCTCTTGGTGAGCCGCAACGATCCTGACGCCACGATGGTAGTGATGCCGGCCGATCATGTGATTCGCTCGAGCGACCGCTTTCAAGCGGCCGTGCTACAAGCGGTGGAACTTGTCGAAAAACGTCCCAAGCGGATCGTCACCTTCGGCATTCAACCGAGCTACGCTGCCGAAATTTTTGGTTACATCCAACGCGGGGCGGCCATCGATACCCGGGGCGATGCAGCACCCTCGTACACCGTGAAGCGCTTCCGCGAAAAGCCGAACGCCGCCACCGCCGCCGAGTACGTCGCCTCGGGCGACTTTTTCTGGAACTCGGGTATCTTTATCTGGAAAGCCAAAACAATTCTCGACGCCCTCGCCGAACGGCAGCCCCTGATCCTCGAACATCTCAAGAAAATCGTCGCCGCCTGGGGCACCGACAAGCAGACGCAAGTGTTCAACGAAGAATTCTCGGCCATTGAAGGTATCTCAATCGATTACGCCGTGATGGAGCAGGCTCAAGACGTAGCGGTGATTGTAGCCCCCTACGATTGGGACGATCTGGGAAGCTGGCTCTCGCTCGCGCGGCTGTTGGGGACCGACAAAGACGAAAACACGATTGTCGGCAAACACTTGGGCATGAACACCAAGGGTTCGATCATCCGCTCGACCGACGATCACTTGGTCGTCACGCTCGGACTCAAGGATTGCCTCATTGTGCATACCCCCGACGCCACGCTCGTAGCCAACAAGAACGACGAAGAATCAATCCGCAACATCGTCAAGCAACTCGAACAGCGCGGCATGACGGAGTATCTGTAATGCCACCTACGAGTGGACGCATCGCGGGAATCGATTTTGGCACCGTGCGGATTGGCATCGCCACGGCTGATCTGGAAACGGCGATTGCTTCGCCCTTCGAGACATACACCCGTCGCAGCCCTGCCCTCGATGCCGAATACTTTCGCAACTTGGCCAAAGAAGAACGGTTTGTGCGTTTCGTCGTGGGATTGCCCGTGCATCTTAGCGGCCACGACAGCCAAAAATCGCAGGAGACTCGCCAGTTCGGCCAGTGGCTTGGAGAGCTTACGCAAGTGCCAGTGGAGTATTTCGATGAACGCTACACGTCGGTCGAAGCGGAAGAAATCTTGAACCAAGCCAATTTCACCAAGAAACGCCGCAAGGCCCGCATCGACCAGCTCGCCGCGCAAATCATGCTCACGGCCTACCTGGAAGCCGGCGGTCGCGATCAACAATCGCCGCAGGGTCTGGAATGAGTAAGCTTATTTTCGGCTGCGGCTACTTGGGCGAGCGCGTCGCGAAGCTGTGGCGCGCTACGAACGAAGAAGTTCACGTTGTCACCCGTTCCGTTGAACGTGCCCGAGAATTCGCCGCCCAAGGTTTGCTGCCCGTGGTTGCGAACATTCTAGACAAACGGTCCCTTAGCGAATTACCGCAGGTCGACACTGTGTTGTTTGCTGTCGGTTACGATCGCAGCGCCGACGCTCCGATTGAGGAAGTTTACCCCACAGGACTCGCCAACGTCCTCGATGCTCTCCCTGCTGCCACGGGCCGCGTGATCTACATCAGCACGACCGGCGTCTACGGACCCGCTGACGGTGAGTGGGTTGATGAAGAGACGCCGACCGCTCCCCAGCGCGATGGAGGTAAGGCTTCACTTGCCGCAGAACAAATCCTCGCCGCCCATCCGCTCGGTAAGAATTCCGTCATCTTGCGACTCGCGGGAATCTACGGCCCGAACCGAGTTCCTTACATCGACAAACTCCGCGCTGGCGAACCGCTCGCCGTGCCAAGTGCGGGTTGGCTGAATCTCATTCATGCCGACGACGCGGCAACGATTGTTCTCGCCTCGGAAAAATGGGCCGCCGCAAATCCCAACTCCGGTGCCCCGGAAATCTTCTGCGTGAGCGACGGCCAACCCGTCATCCGTGGCGAATACTATCGTGAAGTCGCGCGGCTCATCGGCGCGGCGGACCCGCAATTTGTCGCACCCGAGGCCGGCACGCCCGCCGCCGAGCGGGCGCGCAGCGATAAGCGCATTTCCAATCGCAAATTGATGACCGCCATCGGTGTGGAGTTGCGTTATCCAAGTTATCGCGAAGGGCTCGCCGCCATCCTCTCTTAGGAAAACTAGCCGCAAACTTGTTGAGATTGATTATCGTCTGGCGATTGTTAATCCCCAGATTTTCAGGCGGTTGCACACCCAGCGGGCCCCCCTTTAGAATCCGTTTGGCGTGTTTGCGGTAACCGCCCGGTTTGTTTCTGCTCGCGGAGACGCCGCCTGGCCCCTGCGATTCTCCTGCACCCGACAGTCGACCATGCTTGAGCGGACCCCGTTGTTCCCCCACGTCATCGAACTCAACCATCAGGCCCGCCGCCGCATAAGCTGCTGCGTCTACCTGATTTACGACGAGAACGAATGGGTGCTGTTCGACATCGGCTACGAAGACGCCGTAGATGATTGCATTGAGTTGATCCGCGAAATGGATTTCCCCTTCAGCAAATGCAAGACTCTCATCGCCTCGCATGCCGACGTGGATCACATCCAGGGCCTTTCCAAGGCCAAGCAAATTCTCAAAACTACTGTGACCTGCCACCCTCTGTCCGCTCCCCACTTGGAAACTGGCGACAAAGTGGCCACGTTTGCCGAGATCGCGGCCCAAAACATCCACATGGAGATGCCGGCGGTCACGATCGAGCACAAAGTCAACGACGGGGATATTATCCAGGTGGGCAACCAAGAGCTTGAAGTCTGGCACACCCCGGGCCATACCGATGGTCAGCTTTCGCTACGATTGGGGAATATCTTGCTTTCGGGCGACAACCTGTTCCGCGACGGCTGCGTGGGGGCCATCGACGCCCATCATGGCAGCAGCATCCCCGACTTCATCAAGTCGCTCACCCGCATCCGCGATAGCAATGTTGAATGGCTCCTCCCCAGCCACGGCCCGGCCTTCCGCAAGGACAACACCCTCATCGACCGCACCATCAAGCGGCTCGATGGCTACCTGCACATGGCCGACTTCGGCACCTGTGCCCTTGACTGGCCGTTAATGGATGAATGGGAGCGGGAGTTGGTAGCGGGTAAGCAGCCTAGCTAGCAAGCCGCTTGCGGCTTAGCGTGATCTAGTTGTGCCAATTCTGCCGGTTGTGACGGATATTCCCTCAACCCGCCATTTGCCCCCAGCCGATTCTAAACTGTGAACACAACTACGTCCCGGCGCTCTTGCCGTGGCGCGATCGCTACCCGCAAGCCTTCGAGGGGGGAATTCGATGGTCCGCCGGATCCTATTTGCCGTTTGCTGCGCTGGGGCACTCGCCTGCTGCGTCGCCGATTCCAACACTGCACAGGCCCAACAAGCCTATGGCCGCTCTTGGGGCCAGACCTACACAACCCAAGATTGGCAACGCTTCTACCACTATCCGTACGTGTACTACCCTCAGAACTTCTGGGGCAACGAATACTACCGGAGTGCCGACAGCCTGTACTACCGCTACCCGCCCGAAATGCGGATTCCGGTGTACAACAAGCGTTGGCACAACTACTACCCCAATCGCCGCCTGTACCACAGCGGACATCATTTCATTCTTGACGTGTTTTGATTGGGTTTAGTGGTGTTGATCTCCTTGCAACAGCAAGGGTTGTGGAAACGACCGCGAGCAGAAGAATCACGCTACGGGGTTCGGGAACCTGCACCTCGCTCGTTAGCGCGCCACCCTGGCCGTAGTTGGCCTGCCAGAGGAGCAAGTCCGCGCCGTCGACAAAACCGTCGTTATTGCCATCGCCATCCTCGTTGGGAACGACGTTCGTGCCGAAGTTGCGTTGCCAAAGCAGAAAATCTCGGCCATCAACATCTAGGTCTCCGTCGAAATCGCCCTCGATGGGGACGATAGCGAGTCGGCGGATCCAACCATCTGTCTTGGTGAGAATATAGATTTCTCGGTCACCATCGGTGCCAAACCGCAGGTCGACGCGGGTGTTGCCCGTCAGGCCCTGCACGATTTCTCTCATTCCGCCATTTTTCTGTACGCCGTTGTGGATTACGGTGAGCTCAGAAATGGCTGCGGTGGCGATTTGGGGATTTCCTGCCGCATTGAAGGAATCGTCGTTGTCGGCAGCAATCACGTCGTTTAACGATGAATAGAAAAGCCGTCCCGTGACGATGTCGCCGAAGACCATCTTGCCATTGAGGTCGGGATCAACACCACGGTAAGCAACGCCCCCCGCTATCGCATTGCCCTCATTATCACCGAATTGGGCCACTGGATAAGTAAATCCCAAAGTATCGTCGTTGACTGGCAACACGGTTGCAACACCTTCGGGACTAGCCTTGGCACGTGTCCCTTCTCGCAATGTCCAGCCGTAATTGTTGCCCCCTTCGACGACATTGATTTCCTCAAAACTAGATCCAGTTGTATCCGAACCAATATCGAAGTTGTAGAGTCGCCCATCTTCGGGATCCCAAAAGAGCCGATGAGCATTGCGGTGACCGTAAGACCAAACTTCACCCAATGTGTTGGAATCGCCATCGGATGCCCAGGGGTTGTCGCTCGGAATGCCATACTGACCGTTGGTGCTATTGTTTCCCAGCGGGTCAATCCGTAGCGTCGAGCCAAACACGCTTCCCGGTGTTTGGAGTAGGTGGCTTAAGGCAGGAAACCTGGAGACCCCAAAATCGCCTTGAGAGATGTACATCATGCCGTAGTCGGGATCACCTGGCTGGGCCAGGGGATTAAACTGGAGGTCCCCCATGGGGTGCTCGTGCCTCGAATTGCCCGTGCCAACCCTGATGAGTTCCCGCGTGTTCACACCGTAGGTTCCAACATAGGTCGAAGAGGTGGGGTCGAGAGTAGTCCACTCCGTGAGAACAACTTGTTTATCGAGTTAATTGTTGGGAACTGAAGAAAACGTGGGTGCCGGGATGCCCGATATTTGATTCTCAAGGTGAACGGTGTAGAACTTTCCGTTGGAGGCAAACTCGGGATGAAACTGAAAGGTAATGAACCCTGCTGATAATCCGTTTGTTTGTTGAAAGTCCCGACCGTTGGCTTCGATGATCGTTTTCAGGTTGAGGTAGTTGGTGATCTGCTTGGTTTGTTTGTTGACGGAGTACAATGGACCTTCGAGATCGTTGACCCACAAACGATTCGAGCTGTCGGGAACTTCGCGGAGGAAGTTAATGCGTGTTCGCGAGCTGCCGCCTAGGGTAGCGGGCATCTGCAGCCAGTCCTCGATTCCGATCGTGGCACCCGACTTGGTAATGGGCGGCAATTGCGCCCAAGATTGTGAACAGGAAACAGCGGTTGCAATCCACGCCGCCGCCATCATGACATTCCGCCTGGACCACTGGGGGATTCTGTTCCGCATTCGAGTTTTTACCTCAGCAAGATGTGCCGTAAAGAATAGATTGAGCTGGGAATACACTAGCTCTTTATACGGCTCATTCTAGCTTGCTGAGCGCCCAGCTTGTCTAGCAAAAAAGATGCAAAACTAAATTTTTACGTCGCAGGATATTACAAAAATTTTTAGAAAAAATCGTGATTTAATCATGCGTCGCAAACTACTTCGATCACAAGCTCTCAGGCAGTTCACGCCCTCAAATTGCTGATCGTTGCCAACCGCCGAAACACTTCCACTCCTCGCTCCAATTCAGCAACTGCAATCCACTCGTCGTCCGTGTGGGCCTGAGCAATGCTTCCCGGACCAATCACGACAGTGGGAATCCCTTGCGATGCGAAGACCCACGCATCGGTGCCGTAGGGCACGCCCACGATCTCGCTCGTGCTGCCAGCGAAACTGGCAAGCCGTGCCACTTCCTCCGCCCAAGCGCGATTCCCAGCGGCTTGCATCCCCAAGCTTTGATTCCAGGGTGGCTCGTGCTCCACCACGGCATCCGTTGCCATGCGTTTCGCAATGAACTCGATCAGTTCTTGTCGGGCATCGCTCGGCACTTCGCCGGGCATCAAGCGGTGGTCGATGTCGATCATCGCATGATCGGGGACAACATTGGCCCCCGTGCCACCTTGAATCGTGTTGACCGACACCGTGGGTCGACCACACAAACAATCCGCGCCGCGGTGAGCCAACACCTCGCGATCAAACTCGCGAATCGCGTGGATCACATCGGTCATCGCATAGATCGCATTCTTGCCATGCTGCGGTTGCGAAGAATGGGCGGCAAGTCCTCGGGTGTGGCATCGCCAACGCACGATCCCCTTGTGCGTCACCACCACCGCGAAGTCGGTCGGCTCGGCCACGATGGCACGATCAGGCCGCAACTCACACAACTCCTCAATCGGCAGCGTGCCGCTTACTTTCTCTTCACCTTCAATCGGCAGCAAATCCGAGGCATGTTCCGTGGTCCACAAGCGACAGAGGGCTTTCGCTCCCGTAAAGCCACACTCTTCGTTCACGGTCAACGCGAGGATGATTGTTCCTTGTTTGTCTTTCGACTGGGCTAGGGCCGCGAGCATGGCGGCCAAGCCTCCCTTTACGTCGCATGCACCGCGACCATGGATGCGGCCGTGAGCTTCCTTACCACCAAATGGTTCGACCCGCATGCCGACCACGCCAACTGTATCTTGGTGGACTTCCCACAGCGTTACGGGATTTCTGGAGCTGCCAGGGGCACCTGAAATCAACGCGACTAGGTTATCACGCCCTGGGTGGACCTCCTGCCGCAACCAACGCCAACCTTGCTCAGCCACCCATTTTTCCAAGAAATCGGTGAGCCGGGCCTCCCCGACCCAGCCAGGCTCGGAGGAACCAAAGACCGGGTTGATGCTGGGAATGGCCAGCAGTTTTTGCAGTAAGTCTTTAACCATTATGGACATAACTCTCGATGCTCGGCTTGGCGGCTTGCCCCATCCTAGCCGCTCAATCCCAAGATTCTGCAAATTTTCAGAAGATTCTGTAAAAGTGTTTGATTAAATGGCGAGGGGACGCTAAAATCGGGCTTACGTAGGCTTCCTACGTCGTTCGCCCTCTGTGGGTTGCTGCCCCACCCACAGGGGGATTTTTTATGCGCTGATTTTACCGCCCGATTCGCGCAATTCCAGCGGTCAATCGCTGCAAGAAATTCTGCCGCCAAATGCTGTCGCTTTTGGGTTTTTCCATGATGGCCGAGCAGCATCGTGCTGCGCAATTCTCGCAATCGCACGAATTGTTTTCGCATGAATCTCCTTGTTTCATGGTGATTTTTCCGCTGTCGATGAGTCTGAGGTCTGCCACGCCTTGGCAAGCAAAATCAGAGCGATATGGTTTAGTGTGAGGTCACATTCTTTCCCCTCACGTTTATTCCACAGCAGCCCGTTTAGAGTTTTTGCCGCCATGCCTGATTCTGCCCCTATCCATCAACAAAACCAGGATCGCCAACTCGTTGAAGAGATCCTCAAGAATTTCCCCGACCCCGAAACGGGCCGCAAGTTGTGGCAACTCGATCAGATTCGCAATTTGGTTATCAACGGGAACGAAATTAAGGTAACGCTTGCGCTCACCAGCTACTCCGCCATACTGTGGCAGGACACACGCGAACAACTTGCCGAGCAATTACGCACGAAACTCCCCAGCAATCCCGCCGTCACCATAGAAATCGTCCCACATCACCGACCAGCATAACCCATCGGCACTTTGGGACTCACTGCCAAAAGCGTCATCGCCGTGGGATCGGGCAAGGGAGGCGTCGGCAAAAGCACGGTGGCCGTTTCCATCGCCTGCGGACTGCGGCGAGCAGGCTGCAAGGTGGGACTCTTGGATGCCGACGTTTATGGCCCTAGTGTACCCCACCTATTGGGCGTCGATGAAAGGCCACAGGCCATTGATCGTAAACTCCAACCTATCGAAGTCGACGGCCTGCGCGTGATGAGCATGGGCTTTCTGGTGCCGCCTGGGGAAGCCGTCGTGTGGCGTGGACCCATGCTGCACGGGGCACTCACCCAATTTTTGCGCGATACGAATTGGGGCGATCTCGATTACCTGATCATCGACATGCCCCCTGGCACGGGCGACATTGCCCTGACACTATCGCAACTCTTGCCGCTTACAGGGGCCGTCGTCGTCTGCACACCGCAGGATGTGGCGCTCTTGGACGCCGTGAAGGCGATCGCCATGTTCAACAAAGTGAATATCCCGATCCTCGGCGTGGTCGAGAACATGAGTTACTTTCTCTGCCCTGATAACGGCATTCGCTACGACATCTTTGGCACCGGGGGGGCATGCCGTAAGGCGGAAGAGCTCAGCTTGCCGTTTCTGGGTGAACTGCCGATTCAAATTGCGATTCGTGAGCGCGGCGACGCCGGAGAGACAATCAACAACTTTGTCGATCAAGAATCGGCACCCTACTTCGAGCGAATCTGTTACAGCCTCGTGAAGAATATCTCCATGCAGAAGGCTGCCCATCCGCCGCTACCAAGCCTTTCGATCCTCTAAAGGCTCGGGGCGTTTGCCCGCGTGGAGAACCTGTCAGCAATCGCTGGTCGCAATTCGACCAGCCAAGCTGCAAGTCTCGACTCCCCAGCCGCTTGCGGCTTAGCGTCCCCAGCAATCCCTCGGTGCGCAAAAAAAGACCGCCCCCTGCGAAAAGGAAAGCGGTCCGTTTCGACCTAACACCTGAGAGCCCGTCACGAATGACAAACTCTCGTGTAAGTGAAGTACTCCAGTTACTTCTTCTTGGCGGTCTTCTTCTTGGCCGTCTTTTTCTTGGCGGTCTTCTTCTTAGCAGTCTTCTTGGCTGCCTTCTTTGGTGCTGCTTTCTTGGCAGCTTTCTTCTTCTTAGCCATTACAGAATCCTCCATAACATAACAGGTCAATGGTAACTTGTTCTATTCAATTCGATTGAACACAGAACAGCGGTCACCCCGAAAGAAAAAAACATGTCACCCTTCCAGGGCGTCACGACAGATCATTTGTTCGACTTCGTTGTCTTTGATTTGAGTGTTGACTTCGGTGTCTTGGATCCCTGGAAACTTCAGAATGAAAATTAAAATGATCAGGGCACTGGGTATTAAAAGTTGCTAGCGTCATGCTTCATTGGTGGTATTTGTACGAATTCTTCAAATTTGTGCAACACATTTTTCACAAAAAAAATGGATTCCTGAAGAAAAATTTTCTTGGCTCACGGTCATTTTCATATCGACTCGAACCCCGCGTAGCGCTCGATACGACTTTTGGTCGCGCGATCAATAGAGCGTGATGCTGGTCCCTTCGCGAAGCAACGCGCGACTGGCGGAAAATTGTACTGGGGATACCTTTTGACCAAGGCCGGGGCTCGTCAGAGTGCGAAGTCGCCAATAACTTGGCCAAGAGAGACGTCGTTGCCCTGTTACAGCCTCTCGCACGGCTAACAACGCGAACAACTCACTCCAATAGTCACGCAGATGAGCCGAGCGCGGATGAATCGGATCGAAACCATACCAGTCATTCGGCACGGAAAAAATAGGCACTTTTTGCGATTTCGCCAATTCTCCGAGCCGTGCGCTGAGCTCTTCCGCACGCGCCAATAATTCGCTCCAACTCAAGCGACAACTGGGAAAGAAAATGGAGCGCAGCAGAGAAAACTTAGCATGGCTCACTCCTCGCAAGGCCTCGATCGGCACATCGGTGAGCGCGACTTGCGCGCCGCGCTCACGAAGTCGCGAAACGCACGTTGCGACCCATTCCATGATCGCCTCTACAGGTTGTTCGTACCCCAAATCGTTGCCCACATCGGTCACAAAGGCGATCGTTGTTGAACTTGTTTCGCTCTCCAAAGCTTCCCAAATTTTTGAGAAATAAATTCCTGAAAATTTTTTCCCCAAGAAGCCCGACTCTTTGCCATACGAGCGGCCGAAACCCATTGCAGCGTGAATCGCTAATGGTCTTGCGAATGTTTGGTAAGCGGTCTCGACAGCCAGCGGAAAGGATCGCGACAGGTTACTTGCACCCAACAGAACAACCAGAATAGGGTGTTCGTGCGTCTCAAACTGAGACCATAGATGTTGATTTTCAGACGTGTTCAAGGCCGTTATGCGCTAGATGTTGTATAGCGCTCTTCACGATTATGCTTTTTCTTGACCGTTACAGTCATCTTTTTTACCACAAGCTCTGCCGATACGCTTGCAATGTTTGATAACTCGAATAGGCGAAAAAACCAAACATGATCGCCGTGAAAAACGATTGCCACATCAATAACCCCACAACTGCCATGGCCGCAGCGGCGAACACCGAGATGCGGAGCGAAAGAATGATCCCGCTGCGGGGATGGCCAATCTGACACAGCTCACGGGAGATTCTCCCACCATCGAGCGGGTAGATGGGCAGCAAGTTCACGAGTCCCCATAAAGTGTTAATCCACAAGAGATTAAGTAGCATTTGGTTGGCGTGGGGATTGGGTAATCGCTCCCAAAAAATCGCTCCCCCCAACAGATAAAAACCAGATGTATCGATGATCTGTCCGGATGTCATCTGTAGACTTTTGCCCAATTGAATCCCCACCCCCTGCCCTATCACTCTCAATAACACAATCATCAACAGAGCAAACGCGAAACCCGCGGCGGGACCGGCCAATGAAATGAGAATCTGCGCACGCGAACTGCGGTCACAGTCTTCGCAGATTGCCAAGCCTCCCATTCCGTAAAGTACGATGCGAGGTTGACCGCCAAAATGGCGCTGCGTGAGTGCGTGGCCCATTTCGTGAATTATTATCGATATGACCACCGCGATGATCCAAATGAGAATCTCCGCCGGCGGGGTGGATTGGCCCTGCAATCCCAACAGGAGCGTCACCAACCAGAACCAAGGATGGATCCGTACGGGGATTCCGAGCACGCGGAAATGGAGATCACCCTGGCTAGGTGGTGGTTCAACCAAGAACATGAGTTTGCCTTTTTCAAGCCGCTTGCGGCTTAGCGACCGAGTCAGCGAACAGCGCTTCAATATACCCCGCCGCGCGGAGTGATGCCCCCCCTTGGCCGATGCGGGCTTTGAGTTCCGCCAGGCCTTGCACATTTTTCTGGAGGGCCGCGTCGGACTGAAGCCATTCGACAATATGCCCCGCCAAGTCCGCCGTGCGATCCTCGCAAGTGAGATACTCCGGCATCAGCACATGGGCATCGCGTGGGTCGGCCGGGTCATAGTGGCCGGCTTGGCCCTCGACAAACGGTTCTTTCGCGGTGAGCAAATTCACGAGCGTGATGTAGCGCACTTTCCGCAAAAATCGCTGGGCAAAGTGTGCCAGATGCGAGATTTGGTACAAAATCGCCGTGGGCTTGGTGTGGTAGAGCAGTTCCAGCGACACCGACCCCGAGCAGGCGAGGCAACACTTGGCCGCGTGGATCAATTCCGGCGTCTTGGCGACGTATAGCTCGGCATACACACCGCTATCCTCAATGATTTGCTGAGCCAAGAGCCGTTGGCTTTCCTTAAACGCGGCGACGGCGAAACGTACGTTGGGCACCTGTTTGCGGATCAGCTTGGCAGCTTTCAGGAACGGCAGCAGGTTGCTCTTCACTTCTTGGGTCCGTGAACCAGGTAGGATTGTCACCAAAGGCCGTTTATCGGTGCCGAGCCGCTCGATGAATTGGGCATTGAGGTGTTGGGCTTCGAGTTCATCAAAGTAGGGATGACCCACGAAGGTCGCCTGGCAACCGCGCTCGCGGAACCACTTTTCCTCGAATGGCAGTTTGCAAAGCACATGGTCGACGTACCGCCGCATCTTGGCGACCCGCCAACTCGCCCAGGCCCACAATTGGGGCGTGCCGTAGTAAATCACGGGAATGCCTTGAGCCTTGGCTTTCTTGGCGATGTGCCAATTGAAGCCGGGATAATCGACGAGCACGATGGCGTCTGGTCGATGCTTTTGAAAGTAAGCGTCGGCTTGGGCGACCAAACGTCGGAATTTGGAATAATTGGCGAGCGCCTCACCAAGCCACATGACGGCGAGCTGCGTGAGGTCGAAATGCAATCGGCACCCCGCATCCGCCATCTTGGGCCCGCCGTAGCCGACGAATTCCCAAGCGGGATGCCGCGATTTGAGGGCACGAATGAGATTCGCGCCATGGAGATCGCCGCTCGGTTCACCAACGGAAAAAAAGATACGCATCGCTTAAAACTCCATAGCCGGAACGCAACGCCGTTCCGGGAGAATTGCAGGGGGCGGGAGTATGGCAGATTGGGTAAATGAGGGGAAGTTCAGTTCTCTCGCGAATGTCAGCAGTCAGCGGTAGGCAATAAAAACAATAATCTAACGCAAAGTTCGCGGAGGCGCGGAGAAGAGTTAAACCACGAATTGCACGAATAGAGGAACACCAGATAAGGGGAACGCTAATCAGCACTAATCGGGATTAGCGAAAATGAGTGTTGATTCGTGTTCTAAGATTTTTGCCTGCGAATCACGCGAATGGACGCGAATTTTCAAATCTTATTCGCGCTGATTCGCGCTATTCGCGGGCCGTTCCTTGGTGCCCGCTCGGCTGCGCTACGCGACGCCTCGCGGCTAACTAATGTGCGTTGCGCCTCCCCGGCGTGTCGTCTGGCTCGTGGAACTCGCCTTCCTTTCACGCCGGGCTAAATTTTATTGTTGGCGCGAGGCGATCACGAGTTCCAAATAGCTGCGGCGTTCGACATCGCTGAGGTTGAGCTCCGCGGCCAGCTTGGCGAGAACGGCCTTCGCGGCGTCCGCTGTCGTTTCGTCGCTTACGCCGATTTCGAGTTCCACGAATGTGCCGAGTTTGCGGACGTCGTCGAGGGCGACTTCCACCGTGAAGCCGTCGCGGGTTAACTCGCAAATGCGGCGTTGTTTGCGGACAATCGACGCTGGTGTGAAACCCAGATTCCGTAAAATTTCGCCGCAGGCGGCCAAGGCATCCGGACCCTCGGCCACGGCCACTTCATACTCGACACGCGACTTGGTCGTTTGGTCGAGCTTCGGACCTTTGTAGGTCAGAAAGTTCTTCGGGCCGACCGCCCGAATCCGGAAGGCTTCGTCGGTTTGGGCGAAGTCGCGCTGCGGATGAGCATAGTAACAATCGACTTGCGTGACCGCGTCGGTGAGCGTTGCGCCCTGCTCACGGAGTGCCGCTTCGGTGGGGGCGAGACTCGTGACGCGGTATTTTTGTTCGATTTCTAGAGGCATGAGAAATTCCGCCCCAAGATGTGGCGGCTATGTAAGGTATTGGGATTTGTCGAAGCGGTGACCCGGTTTTATCTTCTCGGCGACTTGGGCGGCATCGAGCGCGAAGAGGGGGCTGATTTCCACGTCGATACCGTCGGCCAGCTTCGCTCCGGCAGCTTCTAGCCAGCGACGGTGCATGGCGAGCAGCATCGTACGAACGTATTCGGGGGTATCGACGGCCGCGCCCGAGGCATTTTTGAGGGGCGCGAGGCAATCGGGTTCGCGATACTCGACCACCAGGGGCCGGGCCGCTTGGGGGAGCAGATCGAAGATGAACCGCTCGAATTTCAGCGCGTTCGGTTCGGTGGGATTGATTTTCTCACCCTGTTCATTGATGTACGGCACCTTCTTGCGAGCAATGTGGAACGGCATCATGTCCTTAATGGCCAAAGCCCGCTCGAACAAGGCCCGTTCAAAGACATGGATCGCGAGGCTCCCCGCCCAGAATTTCAGCTTTCCTTCGGCATCGGTGAGTTCGGCCACGTCGTCGGGGATGTCGCTGTACTCGATGACATGCATGCGGCCATCGATCATCGCAAAGTTGCCCCACTTTTCGTGCGGATGCTTTTTCTGCACGGCGATGGAGGTCAACTCGGATTTTCTGAGCAGGTGATAGCCAATGAGTTGTGGATCGCCAATCGGAACAAGCGGGTTATCGACTTGCAAGTAAAACAACTGCTCGACACCCCGTTCACGCATATGGTTGAGTGCGCCGCTCGCACCAAGCGCCCCCACGGTGCCACCGTGGCCGTCAGGGCTGAGGAACAACTGTCCTTTCTCCGCGAGCAACAACTTGCCTGAATCAATCGAAATCGCGGGCATGGTTCCTTGGCAGAACACAACGAGGTCAGCATCGGCGAGGCCGAAGTTTTTGTTCTCTTGCAGAAATCGCACGGTCTCTTCATGCGTGGCAGGGCTGGTCATCACATAAAGGGGAATGGGCGTGCCGTAGCGCTGGGCGTTCGCCCGCACCTTTTCAATGTGAATCTGGAGAAGCGTCGCCCCGGAGAAGGGGCCGATGGGGTACATGCTCTTGGGTAGATCAAAACCAAGTCGGCTCCCCTGCCCGCCCGCCACGAGCAACACGCCGACCTTGCCAGCGTGAAGCGCGGCGGCACCGCATTCGATGGCCTTCCGGATCTGTGCCTCTGAAGCTTCACCCAGTCGCACGGCTGGCGGGGGTTCGGCTCGGCGTGAGAGTTCCACCCAATCCGGTTGATCGACTTTCCCCTGGGCGAGGGAGTCGATGAGCGCGAGGTCGATGTTCTCAATTTGCGTTGCAAGCTGTAGTTGCTGGGCGTCGTTGAGCTCGTCCCAAAATTGTACGAGGTGCTGCTGACCGAAGGGTGACAGTCGGGCGACCAGATGTTCTTTGGTATTAACGACGGTGGGCATTCAAAAAATCCATTGCTGGACCCAGGCGTAAGCCAACAGGCACAACGCCGGGAAGAGCAGAAAAATGATGGCGTAGGTGAAAATCGAGGTCCAAACGTGACGGGGCCAACGAGCCATAGTAACAAGCGCGGGGTGACGGTCGCAGGGAAAATCCCAATTATTAAAGTCCTTCGGGAACCTGCCTACCCCGAATCGCCGTGGAAATCTGCCAGGGAGTTGCTCAGCAGGCTCCGCCATGAATATACTAAAAGTTCGCACTCGGGCGCATGGTCTTTGCAGTTATCGCAGAGTTCCCCTAATTTTTGGCTCGGCATTCACCTTCAGGAGTTACCTCGTGTCATCAGGCAAGTATTTGTTCACCAGCGAAGCGGTCAGCATGGGCCACCCCGATAAGTTGGCCGACCAGATTTCCGACGGCGTCTTGGACGCTCTGTTTGCTCAAGATCCTTTTAGCCGCGTGGCTTGCGAAACGATGGTCACGACCGGCTTGTGCGTCATCGCTGGCGAAGTCACCACCAAGGCCACGGTCGACATGCAGGAAGTCGTTCGCCAAGTGGTTCGCGAGGTGGGCTACACGGAAGCCGACATGGGCATCAGTGCCGACCATTGTGCCGTGATGGTGGCCTTACATGAGCAATCCCCCGACATCGCCATGGGCGTGAACGACGACGCCTCGAAGGGGAAAGACGTTGGCGCTGGCGATCAAGGGTTGATGTTTGGCTACGCCTGTAGCGACACCCCCGAGTTGATGCCGCTACCCATTGCACTGTCGCACCGCATCTTGAACCGTCTGACAGAAGCACGCCAAAAGGGTGAGGTCGATTGGTTGCGCCCCGACAGCAAGAGCCAAGTCACCGTGGAATACGACGGTAATACTCCCGTGCGAATCGATACGGTCGTGGTCTCGACGCAACATGGCCCCGATGTGTCGAACAAAGAAATCGATGCCTTTATCAAGAATAAAGTCATCAAACCCTCGCTGGGTGAATGGTACAACGAAGATATTACCTATCACATTAATCCCACTGGGCGATTCGTCGTGGGTGGACCTCACGGTGACTGTGGTCTGACGGGTCGCAAGATTATCGTTGATACCTACGGCGGTTGGGGCCGTCACGGCGGTGGTGCTTTCAGTGGTAAGGATCCCACCAAGGTGGATCGCAGTGCCGCTTACATGGCCAGATACCTGGCCAAGAATATCGTGGCCTCTGGCTTGGCTGAGCGCTGCGAAGTGCAATTGGCCTACGCGATTGGCGTCTCCGAGCCAGTTGGCGTGTACGTCGATACCGAAGAGACCGGCACGATTGAAGATTCTCGCATTTGCGAGCTGATCCAGGAAATGGTATCGCTCACGCCTTCGGCCATCATCAAGCAACTCGATTTGCGTCGGCCGATTTACCGCAAGACGGCCGCTGGTGGTCACTTTGGCCGCAGCGAGCCGGAATTCACTTGGGAAAAGACCGATTTGGCCCCCAAGTTGGCTGCCGCCGCTAAGCAGACGGTTGTCGCGCGGTAAGCGAATTTGTTCAACGCGGTGCAAGCACCGCGGCACTGGGTTTACTGAGCGCGGTGCAAGCACCGCGGCTAAATATTTAGCCGCGGGACTTGTCCCGCGCTTTATTATTGCGGTATGGTCGCGGGATGACCGCGTCTGCACCCACCGCTTGGCAACTTGATTCCGACAAAGAACATTTTTCGCCGCGCTGCGCGGCGACGCTGGTGATCGGCGTGTTGGTGACGCTGTACGCGGTAGCCCTGCTGCTCGTTGCCCGCAGGATGATGGGGGCCTTCACCGCCGAGTTGTCCTGGACGGCATTGCTGGTCACAGCTCTCACGGCCTTTGCGGCGACCACGGGTGCGCGAATTCTTTGGCGGCGGACGTTTCCTGAACCAATCGTCGGCGATCAATGGATCGGCTGGGGGGCATCGCTCACGTTGGTGCTGTTCGCCGCAGGGTTGAGCTTTCCTGGGAATCACGAGCGTGATTGGTTCATTTGGCTACCGCTCTTGATTTGCGACCAGTTGTTGCGTCACAGATTGTTTAATTCCTCAAACCTGAAAACTCTTCCCGCAAAAACCCTCGCGTTGCGATTGAGCGGCGAGCAACTACAACAAATTGTCCGGCTGCGCGGTGCTGACGGCCACGAAACGATCCACGCGACCCTACGTGCCGATTTTCAAGCGGGTCAGCGCCACGCCACGGTGTATGTCGGCTTTTGTCCGCCGTTGGCCTCGATGCCAGAGATTGTGGTGGAACCCTCGACAGGCTCCGCCGCCGAGTTCAAGATCGTGCAAGCATTCGCCCACGGCGCGCGGATTGACGTGCGACTCGCGCAGGTTGCGATTGAGCAGACAAGCTTGGTGCTGAATCTCGTCGCGAAAGAAGTTTCACCACCGAGTAGCCCCTAGCGCCAGCTAGGGGTCGCGTCGCAAGCTATTTGCCATGTTCAACCCACTGGCTTGCGCCAGGGGCTAGGGGCCCCACGCTCGCCAACTCGCGTTGTCCGTTAATCTCAATCGCAGTATAATCCCCGCGCTTGGAAAAAGGAGAATAACCACGAGTCCCCTACGTATTGGTTTAAGCGAAGATTGCCATCGGCTGGCTCCGGGCGGACCATTGCGGCTGGGGGGTGTCGATATTCCCCACGACCGCCATGCGGTGGGGCACAGTGATGCCGACGTGCTGCTACACGCCGTGACCGACGCCCTGCTGGGGGCCGTGGGACTACCCGACATCGGTGAGTTGTTCCCTAATACAGCCGAGGAAAATCGTGGACGCGATTCGGCCGAGATGTTGCGGCTGGCTTACAGCCGCGTGCAAACGGCGGGTTACAGTATCGTGAATCTCGATTGCGTGATTTTGACCCAGGAGCCCAAACTGTCGCCGTACAAGAAAGCGATTCGAGGGCAACTGGCCACGATCCTGTCGGTGGCGGAATCCCAAGTGAATGTGAAAGCCAAGACCGGCGAAGGAGTTGGCCCCGTCGGCGAACAACTGATAATTCAGGCCCAGTGCGTGGCCTTGTTGGAATTAAAATAACATGAGCACCGCCACACAAACGAAAATGCAAAAGCCCACACTCTCTGATCCGCATCCCACGCTGCAAGTTTACAGTACTCTCTCGAAGCGCAAGGAACCGTTCCGTACGGTCGAAGCGGGCAAGGTGGGCATCTATCTCTGTGGACCCACGGTTTACGACAAGGCTCACATCGGCCACATGGTTGGGCCGGTAATCTTCGACTGCATCAAGCGCTATCTTGTTTACTGCGGTTATGATGTCACTTGGGTCGTGAACATCACCGATGTCGATGACAAGCTTATCAAGAAAGCCAGCGAGCGCGGCATCTCGATGCTCGACGTGGCTGAGGAAAACATTGCCGATTACAACTTCAACCTTACCGCGCTCGGCGTCGACCAGATCGACCACTTCCCCCGCGCGACCGAGTGCATGGACGAAATCATTGCGCTGATCGAATCGCTGATCGAACAAGGCTTTGCCTACGAATCGGCCGGCGACGTCTATTTCGAGGTCGGCAAGGACCGCGAATATGGCAAGCTCTCGAATCGCAACGTCGAGGAAACCCAGGGTGACGGTGGCGGTACAGCGGCGCGCAAACGGGGCCTGGCGGATTTCGCCCTGTGGAAAACGGCCAAACCCGAGGAACCTGCCTGGGATAGTCCGTGGGGCAAGGGTCGCCCTGGGTGGCATATTGAGTGCTCGGCGATGAGCCGCAAGTTGCTCGGTGAAACCTTCGACATCCACGGCGGCGGTTTGGACCTTGTGTTTCCGCACCACGAAAACGAAATCGCCCAAAGCGAATGTTGCCATGGCAAACCGATGGTCACCTATTGGACACATAATGGCTTGCTCCGCGCGTCGAATGCTGCCGGCAAAGTTGGCGGCCGCAGTGAGCGTGAAGGGGGTGAGGCCGTGGCGACGGGCGAAGAACAAGTGAGTGGTAAAATGAGTCGCTCGAAAGGGGCCGGTGGACTTGCTCAACTCATCGAGCGCCAAGGAGGCGAGCGAATTCGCTTCTTCCTTTTGCGAACTCACTACCGTAGCACGGTGTTGTTCAATGAACCCGCCATCGAAGAAGCCGGCACGGGACTTGAAACCTTTTATCGCTTCTTCAAGCGTTACGAGCGGATCACCGGCAACAGCATCTACGATCTTGATTACCCTGACACGCGCGAAGCAGGCGAAATCGAGACGGGTGCGAGCGAACTGCTTGCTGAAGTCGCCGCGCTCCGTAAGAAATTCATCACGGCGATGGATGACGACTTCAACACCGGTGGCGCGATCGGCGAGCTCTTTGAATTGGTCCGCACGCTCAACCGCTACTGCGATACGCACGAACTCGAAACGCCGAGCAAGCAATCGGGCAAGTTCGAACCCTTCGAGCGCGGTTGTGTCACACTGCGAGAACTCACGGCGATCCTCGGACTGTTCGGCGAGCCAACTTCAGTGGGCGGCGGAACCGACGAGCTCCTATCCCAAGTTATGCATCTCGTTATTGATCTCCGCGCGGAAGCCCGTGCGAACAAGAAATTCACCACGGCCGATGCGATCCGCGACGGCATCGGCCCGCTAGGCATCACGCTCGAAGATCGTGCCGGTGGCACCGAATGGTCCGGTGGCGGTGCCGAGACGCTCGACGGCATCATGAAACTGTTGATCGAGCTACGACAAATGGCCCGGGCGAGCAAGGATTTCGCCACCTCGGACGCCATCCGCGACCGCCTCGCCGCGATCGGCGTCATACTCGAAGACCGCGCCGGCGGAACCGAGTGGAGCAAGAATTAAATACGGAGTTCGAAATGTGGATTGCGGAATGAAATTACAATCCGCAATTCTCATTCTCCAATCCGAAATTGAAAATGCGAATTCTCGGCGTCGATCCTGGGCTCAACACTACCGGTTACGGCGTGCTGGAGATTGCCGGTCGTAAACCGAACTTGATTGAAGCGGGAGTGGTCCGCAGCAAACCCAGTGGCACGATGCCCGAGCGGATTCGCGAAATTTACGACGGCATCTCCGAGGTTCTGGAGAGCTTAAAACCCGACGTGCTGGCCCTCGAAAAACTGTATTCGCATTACGACCGCCCCACGACGGCGATTCTGATGGGGCACGCCCGGGGCGTGATCTGTTTGGCCGCGGGGGAAGCCGGGATCGAAGTCGTCGATTACGCGGCCACGCAAGTGAAAAAAACACTCACCGGCAATGGCCGGGCACCGAAATCGCAGATGCAACTGGCGATCCAACGCGAGTTGCATCTCGCCACTTTGCCTGAGCCCCCCGACGTGGCAGATGCGCTGGCGATTGCTTTTTGCCATTTTTGCACGTGTGGCAAGCTGAACTGCTAAGATTCCCTGCGACGCGTTGCGTCGCGGCTATTTACTCACTTACTCACGCTTCTTGCATGATTACTAAAATTACAGGCCGACCGCTCGTGGTATCGGGTGAAACTCTGACGCTCGCCGTGGGCGCTTTTGAATACGAAGTGCTGATCCCCGAATTCGCGCGTCGGCATCTGCAGGACAAGATCGGTAGCGAGATCAGCCTGCACACCATCGAGTATCTCGAAGGCAATCCCATGCAGGGCCGCATGACGCCGCGGCTCATTGGATTTTTGAGCAACATCGAACGCGAATTCTTCGAGCTGATTTGCCAGGTTGACGGCGTTGGCGTGCGGAAAGCCTTGCGGGCCATGATAAGGCCCGTGCAAGAAGTCGCGCAGATGATCGAAGATCAGGACGCCAAGGGTTTGAGCACGCTCCCTGGCGTGGGCCCGGCGACGGCTGATCGCATCATCGCCAAGTTGCGACGCAAGGTGCCGAAGTTCGCGCTGCTGGTGGCGCGCGACTCACCCCACTCGGCCGAGGTGGAACGGGACGTGGTGAGTGAAGCCTTTGAAGTGCTCCGCGCGTTGGGACACAGCGAGTCCGACGCGCGCAGACTTCTGGATGACGCGCTCACGCGGAAGAAAAAATTCAAAGACGTGGAAGAAATGCTGCACGCCGTTTACGAACAACGGCATGCTTGACGACACTCATGCCGGCGTAGAGCCATCCGGAGCATCCGTCTCGACAACGACTGGCCCCGCTTTGCCGCTACCTTTACCGGTGAGATACGCGGCGAGTGCAGCGATGGCCATCCACACGACTTCCAATTCCTTGTAGGTATTCATGTTTGGCTTCGGCAAACGTGCCTGACCCGTCGGAGCTGGAACCATTTGTCGATCTTCTTGCACGACCTCCGGTGCCGCAGCTTCATCAGCAGCCTCGTCTCCTTCGGGAGCGTCTTCCGCCGTTTCGGCGGGGAGCTGCGCTTCGGCAGCAGGCATCACGGTCTTAACTTGGCTCATGTTCTGCATGACCTTAGCATAAACCCCGCGGCCACCAACAATCGCCACCAAAGTCAAAACCACCGCCAACGCCGCACGGCCATAACTTTGTGCTGCTCCCGCTGGAGCTGCCGCATTGACGCACAAGCCGGTGACGAGCCCGACCGCAATCGCCAGCCAACCGAATTCTTGTTTGGTGGCAAACTCGATAAAGAACCAAGCGGCCGCGCTCGCCGCCGCGCCGACCAATCCTCCCAACAGAACTCGCATGGTAATGCCCTTGCAAAAAAAGAGTGTGATTCCGCCTCGCGTACTTATTCTAGTTCCCCGCCGGTGCCAGCGCCAAGCATTTCTTTCGTCCTAAACGTCCAACTCTGCTGAATTGTTGTGAATCTCCATTAAACCTCGGACTTCTCCTGCCTAAGGCTCCCCATGTGTCGACGCCTTGATCCCGCTCATTACAATGCAGAAGTAACGCTTTTCTGCTCGCCAGAATACCTTCCCTTAATTCAACTTGGCAAGTTGTTATGCTTAGTCTCCTCGAACAGTGGCTCGTCTTTCCCGCGCCGCGGATGAGCGAGAGTGACTGGCAAGTCACCGACCTACCCTACGAGGATGTCTATTTCGACGCCGCCGATGGCACGAAACTCCACGGCTGGTATGTGCCGCACCCCAACCCGCGAGCCGTCGTGCTCTATTGCCACGGCAACGGCGAGTATGTTGCCCATTTAGCCAAACGGCTCAAAGTGCTGCACGACCGCATTGGCATTACAGTCTTCGCTTGGGACTACCGAGGTTACGGACGGAGCGCGGGCAAACCGCACGAAGTCAATTTGATTGCCGATGGCCGCGTGGCACATCTCTGGCTTGCCGAGAAAGCGGGACTCAATCCCAGCGACATCGTGCTCATGGGGCGCTCGCTGGGTGGAGCCGTCGCGGTGGCTTTGGCTGCCGAGTACAAAGTTCGCGGCCTGGTGCTCGACCGCACCTTCTCGGAGCTCACTGACGCGGCGGCGCACAACTATCCATGGTTCCCCGTGCGGTTGGTGATGCGGAATCGCTTTTCCTCAATCGAACGGATCCAACACTACCATGGGCCGTTACTGCAGGCCCACGGCACGGGCGACTCGATTGTGCCGTTTGTGTTGGGCAAAAAGCTATTCGACGCCGCGCCCAGCAAGAACAAGAAATTTCTCGCGGTCGATGGGGGCGATCATAGCGGTCCGCTTCCCGATTATTGCTACGACGAGTTGATTGGGTTTCTCGATTCGCTCGCACCAGTGAAGAGTACCGCGCAATAGGCAAAGCCTAGGGATGGCACTCCCTGGGTCGCGCGAGTATTTGACCCAGGGAGTGCCATCCCTGGGTTTTTACACGCGGACCATCGTCTCTGGCATCTCACGCAGGAACAGATAGACCATCACGGCTAGCCCGATCAAATCCGTGAATAGCGTATCCACCGCTGGGCGAGCACCGAAAGTCGCGCTGATGTAGACAAATGTTGCCGCGGTGAGGAGCGACACGCCGCACAGGAACGTAGCCGTCAGACTGATCGTATCCTGTCCCTTGGGACGCAGGGTGCGCAGTTCGTGAAAGAATTGGTACAGCACCAGTGCGAAAATGATCGTGCTGCCTAGTGAATAGTCGGCCAAATCCGGCAACACTATCACGGCGTCGTACAAGCCGTGGGCAAACACCAAGAGCCCGAACACAGCAAGGGCGTGCGGGCCCCAATTGCGTGGATCGCGAAACGCGCGATACACCGCGAGGCCGATTAAGCCGGTGAGCGCCATGTGAGCGGGATTGGCCGTGAGAAATCGACCGAGCGTGTCGGTGCCGCGGCTCCCCGTGAAGTAACCGATGTTTTCCTCGATGGCAAAGCCGAGACCCACGCAGGCCGACGCGACCAGGGCCATCAATTCGTCGCGTTTGCGCAGCAGTACCGGCATCAACGGCAACAGGCATACGAGCTTGGCCAATTCTTCGCGCAAGCCCACACCCAAGATGAAATAACGCAGACCCGCAACAAGCTCCGCGCTCTCACGCAGTTGCCAACGCTCCGCTTGATAGAGAATCAGAAAACCGGTGGGCCAAATGCTCAGCACCCCCAGCGCCACGGCCACAAGGGTCGTCGGCACGCGCCAATCCGTGAGCGACCGCACGCGCAGCACTTGCCACAGAAATATGAGCCAACAAACCCCCGTGAACAGGGCTAACGCGATGATCCCCGGCCGCGATAAGTCGGAAAAAATCTCTCGGGGCACATCCCACCAGACTTGCCACCACTCGCCACTCACGGCGAGTGCTTCCAGCCGGTCCCAACCGCTGTGATCGCCGGGATCAACCAAATCACCGAAAGAGGGAGCGGCCCTGCGGTCGGCGAGCCATCCCAACACGATCCCCGCACCGATGATGCCGATCACCATCCGCCACAAAAAGGCCGGATCGCGGGTTCGAACGCGTAGATAATGTTGCCAGTTCATGCGACGATTATTACAGAAGTGGTGCTGGCAGGGCGAGTCGGGTCACACAATTCACGGTTCCCCCCTTCCCTGCCGATTTGATATATTGTCAGCTGTTAGCATACAAGTGTTCAGATTCTCATTAACAAATCGTGCGATGCGTTGCATCGCGGCTACGAACAACATGCCCCGCGAACCGATTCTTTCCGCTGCCGATGCCGTGCCCCCCGTCGAGGCTTTTCTCCCCGAACGGCAGACGCGCGAGGAAGATTTCGCGCTCCGTCCGCAAAGGATGGAAGATATGGTGGGCCAGCGCGAAGTTTACGAGCGGCTGCGTATCGCGGTTGATTCGGCGCTCATTCGTGGCGAACCGCTTGGGCACATCTTGCTCGACGGTCCACCGGGACTCGGCAAGACGACTTTCGCCATGTGTATTCCCCGAGCGCTCAACGTGCCGATTCAAATCGCCAGCGGTGCCGCGCTCACTGCCCCAAAAGATTTGCTCCCTTACCTCAGCAATGCCGAAGAGGGCTCGATCCTGTTCATCGACGAAATCCATCGCCTGCCCAAGGCAGTGGAGGAATTCATGTACCCGGCGATGGAAGATTTTCGCGTCGACATCACGCTCGGCGAGGGAGTGTCGGCACGCACGGTGAATATGTCACTCCGGCCGTTCACCATCATCGGAGCCACCACCCGCAGCGGCTTGCTGTCGGCACCGCTGCGTGACCGGTTCCAAGTCCGCGAGCACTTGGAGTTTTACAGTCACGAAGAGCTGACCGAGATCGTCCGCCGCAACGCGGCCAAACTGCGCATCCCCATCGCCGACGATGCGGCCCGACAGATTGCTTCTTGCAGTCGCGGCACGCCCCGCGTGGCGAACAATCGCCTGCGTTGGGTGCGTGACTACGCCACCAGTCGCGCCGATGGCAAGATCAGCATCGAGGTTTCGCAAACCGCGCTCAAAATGCTGGGGGTCGATCACCTCGGTCTCGATCCCCAAGACCGCAAATATCTGGAAACAATCATGCGCGTGTTTCACGGCGGGCCCGTGGGGGTCGAAGCCGTCGCTCACACCATGAACACCGCGACCGACACGCTCACCGACGAAGTCGAGCCGTTTCTCTTGCGCGCGGAGTTGGTCGTCCGCACGCCCCGTGGCCGCAAGCTCACCGCTACGGGGTACACGCATCTCGGCGCAACGCCCCCCGACGAATCAACGCGTTATCGCGTGGAAGATTCGCTGCCACTGTTCGAGACAGACTCTGAATAGCCGTCAGCGCAAGCTGATGGTGACCGAGAGCAACCCTCGGCTTGCGCCAAGGGCTATTCAGCTTTGATTACAGATTGCTCGCATCGATGACTTGATCGTCGGCGACCGTCGAGAGTCTTTGCAGCGTCGTTAAATCAATCGATTGTTGTACAGCTTGCACGTGCCCATCCAAGAACACAAAGTTGCAAATCGATGGGTGATCGCCGCCGAACTGTTCTCTGAGGTCCGAGGCGTCGCAGTTGCTGCCCACCAGTGCCGAACCATGGGCGATACCACACTCGGTGCCGCCCAAAATCGTTTCATTGTTGTCTCCTGAAAAGAAGGCCGTATCTCCTTGAAAGTAGTGCATCCGGTTCTCGTCGAAACCCGGGTGAGCGCGCCGGACCTCGTCTTCCGTGGGGAGGTATTTTTCGCCAACGCCAAACGAAAGAGCCGTGCCGTCGGTCACGTGGCGGATGTTGTTGCGCGAATAGGTATAGATCACACCCCCTTCGATTCCTGGCGGTTCACCGTTGGGGTTGCCGTCGCCAAAATCTTCTTCCATGCCGGCATTGCCGGCATAGTCACCCCCGGCAGCCACGCCTCGATGGTCTTCGGTCGCAACGGTGTCATCGTTGTCGAAATCACGATCAGCCGCCGGTTGTCGGCGACTCGGGCAATAGTAGACGCTTACCGGCGACCGCATCGCCGTCGCGTTTTGCGGGTCATCCACGCGCGCCGTTTTCACCAAGGATCGATGGATGGCCACTTGCTCGATGTAGGGCAACAGCTCAAATGCCCATGACACGGCCAGGGGCGACGTGGCGGTGCCAGGGCCAGGGGATTTGCCGTTGCGCCCCTGGGGGAAAAGTTGCTTGGCGTCGTGGTGCATCTGCAGCGCGAGCCCCATTTGTTTGAGATTGTTCACGCACTGATTGCGGCGGGCGGATTCGCGGGCTGCCTGAATCGCCGGCAATAAGAGCGCCACCAGCACTCCAATAATCGCTATCACAACCAACAATTCGACCAGCGTAAAGCCACGCAGCTTCTTCGTGCGCATGAGAGAACCTCGCTCTTTCTCCGCGATTGTCCGGTTTGCATGTCGACATCATCCTCCCAGTAGGAGAAACGTGTGGACGGGCGGAATGGTAGGAATAGAAGGTAGGAAACAAGACGGGGAGCGAGAGCCTGTCCCAGGCGCTCTCGCCAAGCCTGATTCTATTGAGTCGTGCTTGCCCTTGTCAACTACTTTAACACACTGTTTTTCAGACACCTGAAATCGGTTTCAGTGGCTCCGTGGCGAAGCTTTGGATCGCGTCCGACCGCTCCCGCATGCTCCGAGCGCTATCGCTTCACGCCACTTACAAGCTGTTCGTGTCAATCACCTGGTCATCGGCAATCGTCGAAACGCGTTGCAGGGTGAGCACGTCAACCGACTGCTGAATCACCTGAACATGGCCATCGAGAAACACGAAGTTACTGATGCCAGGGTGCTCGCTGCCAAACTGCTCCCACAGCTTGCCCACTCCGCAATTGCCCGTTGTGGGTTCCGTGCCATGAGCCATGCCACATTCGGTGCTCGACATCACGGCAAAGCGATGGTCCCCCGCGAAAAAGGCGGTGTCACCCTGATAATAGTGCATCATCGCCTCGTCCATGTTGGGGTGCGCCTGGCGCACTTCATCTTCGGTGGGAATGTACTTTTCACCAACGCCGATTGTTTGTGAAGTACCATCGGTAACATTGCGGATGCTGTTGCGGGAGAAGGTGTAGAGTGTTCCACCCGTAATGCCGGCCGGTTCGCCGTTCAAATTGTCGAGACCAAAATCAATATCGATGCCCGCACTGCCCGCGTAGTCGCCACCGGCCGCCACACCCCGATTTTCTTCCGGCGGAGCTTGATCATTGTTGTCAAAATTGCGATCCGCCGCAGGTTCGCGCCGACTGGGACAGACAAACGTGCTCACGGGTGAGCGCATCGCTAAGGCATTTTGCGGGTCGGTCGAGGGCAAAGCCTTCACCAACGCCTGATAAAGCGCGGTTTGTTCGACATACGGCAGCAACTCAAACGCCCATGAGACGCCAAACGTGTTCACGCCGGAATTCGCGGAACTGGGGCGACCTGTGCGGCCCGAGGGAAACACTTTCCTCGAATCATGGCGGGATTGTAACGCAAGGCCGATTTGCTTGAGATTGTTCGAGCATTGGTTCCGCCGTGCCGATTCGCGGGCCGCTTGAATCGCCGGCAACAACAGGGCGACGAGCACTCCAATAATCGCGATCACAACCAAGAGCTCAACCAACGTAAAACCACGTGTGATTTTGACGCGCATGACATAACCTCCACGTTTGGGAAAATTATCGATTCCTCTGAAAACAGCCTCTCCCAACAGGAGTTCTTGTTTGCAAAGCGAAAGGCGGGATTCGAGGGCAGGATAACAGACGGAAGCGAGAACCTTCCGGCGGTTTCGCTGAATTTGATTTTAAGTCGTTTCGCTCTGCCCTGTCAAAACCAAAAGCCCTTACGAGAAATTTCCACGCGAAAACGTGAAAATGTACCGCGCTTCGTCGTGGCCTCTTGCTAGCTGAGTCTCCTATTTCTCTACCAACGAGATCAGATAAAGACGGCCTCTTATTCTCGGCAAGAAAATATTTTGAAAATATTTGTTGACGCGGATTTGTCAAAACATTACCGTACTATTACGGTAGTACACATAGCTTTTCTCGCTCGACAATATTGGCCATGTTTCTCCACATCGACGCCCATAACGGTCTGGCCGTTTACGATCAAATCGTGCGGCAGGTGAAATTCGCCGTCGCCGATGGCACACTCACCACCGGCGAGTTGGTCCCCAGCGTCCGCGAATTGGCCAAGGAACTGGCCATCAACCCCAACACGGTCGCCCGCGCCTATCGGCAATTGCAGGACGAAGGGGTGCTCGCCGCCGTGCGCGGCACGGGTCTGGCCGTCGAAAGTGGTGCCCGACGTGGTTGCCAAGCCGACCGCAAACGGCTGATTAGGCAACGACTCAACGATGTGCTTACCGAGGCTCACTTGAGCGGCCTCGACGACCGCGAAATTCAAGAACTCTTTGCAGCCGAACTGGAAGCCGCCAAGCGGCAACAAGGGAAATCATGAACCCAGTTAACGAAAATCCAGCAATCGAAGTGACACGGGTCAGCAAACGCTTTGGTAGTCACACAGCACTTTACGACGTTTCGTTCAGTGTGCCGAGCGGGATTGTCTTCGCGCTCTTGGGCGAAAACGGGGCCGGCAAAACGACCACCATCAAGTTGCTGCTCGGGCTGGAAGAGCCAACGTGCGGCAAGCTCGCGGTGCTAGGGCTCAACTGCCAGCGCGCGGGGGATGAGATTCGCCGCCGCGTGGGTTATGTCCCCGAGCGACCGGCCCTCTACGAATGGATGACCGCCGGGGAAATCGGCTGGTTTACCGCCGGTTTTTATCCGGAACCCTACGAGCACGAATATCGCAAGTTGCTCGAACAGTTCCGCGTGCCGGCGGATCGCAGGATTTCGCAAATGTCGAAGGGAATGCGGGCGAAAGTTTCGCTGTCGCTGTCACTCGCCCATCAGCCCGAACTCTTGATTCTCGATGAACCGACCTCGGGCCTCGACACGCTGGTGCGCCGCGAGTTTCTGGAAAGCATGGTCGACATCGCCGCCGCGGGCCGCACGGTGTTTCTCTCCAGCCACCAAATCGGCGAAGTCGAACGGGTGGCCGACGTCGTGGCGATCATGCGCGAGGGCGAACTCGTGGTGGTCGAATCGCTCGACACACTCAAATGTCAAATCCACGAGCTTACGGTCACGATGAACGGTAGTCGCGAACCAACATTCCCTGGCCAAGTAATTGCCCGCCGCCAGCGTGGTCGGCAGTGGCAGCTTATGGTTCGCAGCGAGGCCGATCTCGATCTGGATGGCTTGCGCGAACAGCCCGAAGTGCTCGCCGTGGAATCGCGGACCCCGTCGCTGGAAGAAATCTTTGTCGCCTATATGCAGAGCGATAAAACAACTGAATCAGAAGTTCACACCGTCATCCCCGCGCAGGCGGGGATCCAGGATTGAACCGAAATAGATTCCCGCCTGCGCGGGAATGACAAGAACATAACAAGCCCGGGGACGGCGCTCCCCGGGTCAAAATTGGTCCCGGGAACTGACCCAGGGATTGCCATCCCTGGGCTTGAACGCCATGAACACACTCACCATCAACGCCGCGCCACAATCGCTGTTCCGACGCTTTGCCTGGAAAGAGTACCGCATGTTGCGCGGCATCTGGCTGGCGGGGTTTGGGATCGCATTTGTGCTACAGTGGTTCTTGGCCACCGTTGTCTATCCTCTCCAAACTCTCGGCAATGAATTCTTCATGTTGGCTTGGAGCGCCGCAGCACTCTACGTCGTCGGCGCGGCGATCACGATGTTTTGCGCTGAAACCGAGGATCGCACGCGCGACTATTTGCGGCTATTGCCCGGTGATTGGCGACCCATTTTCGCGGCCAAAGCGTTCATGACGCTCTCTACGGCCCTGCTCCTTGTATGTTGTCAGAAGCGGCTATCATAGAACACGCTCAAGAAAAGTTTTTGTCCGCGGCTGCGCAGCCGCGGACAAAAA
>JAWXAV010000102.1:0-12661 GCA_034439695.1 Bythopirellula sp.
CGTCGGCCCCAACCAACCGAACGAGCGCTTGCCGTTGGATCTTGATGGCTTGGAAAAGCACACCATCGTCGCCGACGTGGCGTTCAATCCGCCGAATACGTGGCTCATGAAAGAAGCCCAAACGCGCGGCTGCCGCACGGTGGATGGTCTGACACTCCTCATCGAACAAGCGGCCCTGGCCTTTGAAATTTGGACCGGCGCTGCGGCCGACCGCCAAGCCATGCGTGAAGCGGTTGAAGAATTTTTGGTATTGTAATTTGCAACGGTCATTCCGATGGGAGTTTGACGACCAGAGGAATCTGGCTTCCATCTTTACAAGCACTACTATACTAAGGGTGCTGCAAGCCAGATCCCTCGGTAGCCTAGTCTCCCTCGGGATGACAATAACGGGAACACTTAAAATACTATGACTCCTGGATTTTATATCACCGGCACGAACACGGGCGTCGGCAAGAGCCACGTCACTCGGCTCATCGCCCGAGCTTTGGTGAAGGCCGGTCACAAAGTCGGCGTCTATAAGCCGGTGGCCACCGATTGCAAACGCGATGGCAACGACGTGGTTGCACCGGATGCGCTGAAACTCTGGGAAGCCGCCGGTCGCCCCGGCACCTTGGAAGAGGTCTGCCCCCAACGGTTTGTGGCCCCGATGGCACCCCCCACTTCCGCGCGTCTCGAAGGACGCGAAGTGGATTGCCAACTGCTGCGTACCGGTTTGAACGTGTGGCGCGAGCGGAGCGACATTGTGCTCGTGGAAGGGGCCGGCGGTCTGCTCTCGCCAATGAGCGACAAGGATGATAATTCCAATCTCGCGGCTGAGTTTGGTTTCCCGCTCGTGGTGGTCGCGGTGAACGAATTGGGGACGATCAACGCGACCCTACTCACCTTGCTCGCCGCCAAAACACTGATTCCCCAGGTGCCCATCGCCGGTGTCGTACTTAATCGCCTCGCACTTTTTCCTGACGACGAGAGCACGAAAACGAACGCCGAGGAAATTGCCTGCCGCACCGACGTGCCGGTGCTCACCTGCGTGAACTACCAGCAACAAGACCTCCGCGACGACGTGGATTGGTTTGCGCTGGCAAGTTCGCTGTCGAAAGATTGAACCGCTGATTGACGCTAATGCCAGGGGGTAGGCCGGAACGAGTCCCACGAGTTCCGGCAACACGGAGGATTTGTTTGCCAAGCTGCCGGAACTGCTCACGGCTTGTTCCGGCCTACGAATTACTAGCGATTATTAGCGTCGATTAGCGGTGAATCTTAAACCGACGCCGCCACCGCCGCTTCGCCCATGCGATTTTCGGCGAGGCTCGTGTCGACCGTCAGGCGGATCGTCACACTCCAGCAGCCGTTGGCGTCGGGAATCAAGTGCCAGTGCGGCACCACGGCCACCGATTGGTGGACCAGCTCAAACCCGCCTTCCGATTGACTCACCGTTTCGACGGGATAAGTCCAGATGGCGGTCGGCCTGTCGAAGGCCAAGCCCACGTCGATCCCCAGCCATTGATCCACAAGACCCAACTCGGTCGTCTCGGACAAATCCAATTGATGACCAAGCTGGCCAATCGATTGCCCCTCGGCGGTGCGGAAATAGCGGTCGTCGATTCCGGAGGGCAAGCCCGCAAAATTCAATTCCGGTGCAAAGATAAAACCACTCTGATCGGAGAGGTTCTCGATCAGGTAGGCGATCTCGATCGTTGTGCCTTCGTCGTTAAGCGTGATCCCCTTGGTGATTTGAATCGACTTGCCGCCGACGTTCCCTTCGCGAACTAGTTGCAACTGGACACGACCCGGATTGCGGCGGAGCTTGCCTTCGTAAGGTCCGTGGACGAAATCCCCCTGCTCTGCCGCCGTGCCAGCCACGACGGCTTCGCGTGCAACATCCGCCACGTAGAAATGGTCCACGAGCGAGTTGCGCGCCCAAGTGTCGTAGCCCAACCGCTTTTCGAGACCCTCTTGCTTGAACACCACGAGATCGTGAATGCTCGCCACGTCGCCGCCGCCCTGATTCGGACCACGCAGTACCTTGCGGTGATAGGCTTCGGGACGACGGGTGAGAGTCGCTTGCAGATTGTGGCAAATGGACTTCACATCGAGTTCGTAGATCTGGCCCCCCTCGACCGGCGACACGAGCAGCATCAATTTGTTGTTCGCCAGCCGCGTTTCAGGTCGGCCATCGAAATTAAAGTCGCTCGCGTCGATTTCGACCCACGCTTGTTGATCGTGCTGCCAACCGCGTTGTTCCGACTGGTTCAGCAAATTCTCGGCGGCAATTAAGTGTGTGTACACACCGTTCCGCAAGTGCGGCAAATAAGTCCCGCCGAACGCCCCGTGCCAGTAGCTGCAATTGCATTGGCCCCGATACAGTTCCAACCGGGCGTAATCGATGAGCTCACCAGCGGACCCTTCGTCGACCATTTGCTGCAAGCGCTGGCTAATCATCTGCATCCGCGCGTACATCACGTTGGTTTCGGGATACTTCACCTTGAAGTTCCGCCAATAGCCGCCGCGAACAAACGGCGCGACGCGCTGCCACTGGCCTTGCGCTTCGTAGTCGTGGTGGACATCCTCAAAATCGTTGATCTTTGCCGCGGGGAGCGCCCACTCGGTCATCTCGCGGTAGCTACCTTCGGGAATGTACAGCTTCCCAATCGGCGGCACGTTTTGAATCGCTTCGCTCGGCGTCGTTAATTTCAGCCAATCGCTGTTCGCGCAGAGCGCGTCGAAAAATTGCGTGAGCCAACCACGGTCGTAAACGTGTTCCTTCGTGCCGGGCCAGGTACCGAACTTTTCGCCATCGTCGCCAAACACCACGACCGCGCCAGGATGCTCGTCGGCTACGGAGCGCAAATACTTGATCGATTCGAGCGGTGCTTGGAACGGAATCAGATAGCGAAGTTGCTCGCTGCCGGGAAATACCTTGAGCACATGCGTGTCGTCCTCGGTCACGTAGTAACCGTGAAGCTGATCGGTCGTGAGACCGGCGTTTTTGAAGTGGAAGTCGTCAAGCACCGTGAACTCGATCCCGGCTTTCACCAAGTCGCTGGTCATTGACTGTTCCCACACTCGCTCCGGCACCCACATGCCGCGGACCGTCGCGCTCAAGCGTTGCTCAAGCCATTTGGTGTAAGTCGAGATTTGACCAATGCGATCCCGCGAGGGGATCATCGCCAAAATCGGCTCGAAGTACGCCCCGCCGATGATTTCGATGCGACCCTTGGCGACCAATCCGGCCAGCCGGTCGACATAATCGGGATGCTTTTCGTCGAGCCACTCCATGAGCGAGCCGCTCGTATGCAGCGCGATACGCAGCTTGTTGTCGTACTTCTCGAACACGTCGAGAAACGGCAAGTAGCTGTCTTGGTATGCCTGCTCAAACACACCATCAAAATTGCCAATCGGCTGATGGTTATGGAGCACAAGAACAAGTCGTAAGGGTTGATTCATGGGGGTATAACGTGGTTCGTTGTTTAATTATGTTTTTCAATCGCCAAGCCCGGGGATGGCACTCCCCGGGTTCCGAGGAGTGTCCTCCCCTGGCTTTAACTGTTTTATTGCTACTAGCAGTCGTGCGCTCTCTCTAACATCGCCGGTTGCTGCGGATTATGCTAGTCGGCACGGACCCAACTTTACGTAATGTTAGGCCCAAGTGCGGGTCCATCGCTGGCATAAGCAGTACAGCAGAAAGACCTCACGAAGTCCGCCCAGCTTACTGAATCGGCAAGTTTTCACCGAATTTTAACGCTCTCAGCCGGATTGCGGCTCGTTCCGGTGATACCGAATTGATGTGCATCCCCGTGCCCCACTCAAACCCGGCCAGCGACGTGCTACGCGGAATCAATTCCCAGTGCCAATGGAACGCCGCCGCCCGCTTGTCCTCTCTCGGGGCCGTGTGGAGCACCAAATTGTAGGCACAAGGCGAGAGCACGGCCCGCAACCGACGCACCAATTCGCCCAGAATATCAGCAAGGGCAGCGGACTCTGGGGCGCTCATCCGGGCGAAATCGCTGGCGTGTGCTTTCGGCATGATCCAAGTCTCATACGGTTGCCGACCGGCATATGCACAGATTGCCGCAAAGTACGAGTTCTCGATCACAAGCCGCGACCCTTGCTGAATTTCATCCGCAACCAGTCGGCACATCAGACACGCTCCAGTGCGGTCGTGAAAATCAGCAGCGATGTTGAGTTCGCAATCAAGCACCTCCGGCACAAACGGCAAGGCAATCATTTGGCTATGAATATGTTCGAGCGATGCCCCCGCCGCTTGGCCGACATTCTTAAACACGAGCGCTGACTTTATGTGGTGTGCAGTGTAGGCGTGTTCAATCCGATCACGGAACATCGTGAGCACGGCGGCCAGTTCTTCTGCCGAAAGTTCTGACCAATCGTGAACATGCCGGGGCGATTCAATGATAACTTCGTGTACGCCATGTGAGGCGAGCGGGGGACGTAAGTCCCCTGCAAGGTTTGCAGTGAGTGCCTGTGATGCAGGGGGCTCACGCTCCCCGCTCGCCAGCGCCACCGCCGGATACTTGTTTGGCACCACGCGAACTTGCCAAGCGCCTTGCGCATCGTTCACCACCGCGAGCTCATGAGGCGTTTCATTCTCATGCCCACGACAGAAGGGGCAGTGAGCTGACGAGTGATGCGAGGGAGTCGCCAATTCCACAAAATCATTGGGCCGCGCCGCGCGACCCTCGGCGATCAACACCCGCCGCCCCGTCGTGGGGTCGGTTCGCATTTCGAAGACGCTGTCGCTATTCAGTTTGGCACCCTCAGATGAACTAGGCTTTGGAGATCAATGGCTGGTCTGGATTTCTCTTGGCGGTTTATGTTTCGCGCCAATTGTCGAGCTTGAGTTCGCCGATCCAGTCAAAGTGCTTGGTATTGGCCGTCACCAGCGTAAGGTCATGAATCAACGCGGTCGATGCGATGATCAGATCGACGTCCTCTCTGGGTCGTCCACTGGCACGCGCCTCAATCCACAGATTGGCTGCTTTGTCTAGAATCGCCAAGTCGACATCGAGAATAATCTGCGTGGCGAGTATCTGTTGGAATTGCGCTAGCCGTTCGGCTTTGGGTGGCTCACGAAGCCACCGTAGCACTTGGTAACATGTGATTGCGGAAATGGCAATCTGCTGCTGCTCTCGAAAATAGTCCTCGGCTCGCTGCTTAACCACCGGATTTTGTTGCTTCATCAATTCAGAAAGGATATCCGTATCCAGCAACGCGAGTTCGATTGGAGTGCTCAAGTCAGAATACTCGGGAGAGTGTCACTGGCTGCGACAGCACGGCTTCATAGTCAGCCTGTTCAACATCCGAAAGATCGGTAAGCACCTGAAAGCAAGCGGGCACTGCCCAACCACTATACTGATCTTGGTTCGGCAATTCGTTTTTCTCTCGCGCGCTGCCGAAGAAACGCACAATGATATCGTTGCCCCCTTCGAGCGCCTTGATTGCTATTTTCTGAAAATTGGCCAACGATCGACCGAGGAGTTTCTCGGCGGCGGCCCGCTGTTCAGGCCCCAGGTCACTGATGTTGCTAGCGTTAGTTTCCATAGTGGTAAGTATACGTCGAGCAGGAACGGTGAGCAAACCTGATAAGTAATCGCTGAGAGTCTATTATCAAGCTCTGGCAGCACTAGCTTAGCACACCCTGCCGCGATTTGGCGAGGGTCCGCTCGTACAGCTCACTGTACTTAAGAGCACTCGAACCCCACGACCAATCTTGCCGCATCCCAGCAGCAACCAGCTTGTGCCATGTGCCGGGGTCTGCGTACATGTCGCAGGCTCGCTGCAACGCACCGCTCAAAGCCGGCGCTGAGTATTCACCGAAGCTAAAACCCGTGGCCGTGCCGCTAGAGAGCGTCTCAGGGGTCGTATTCACCACCGTATCCGCGAGGCCACCCGTCGCGCGCACGATCGGTACGGTGCCGTACTTCAAACTGTAAAGCTGGTTAAGCCCGCACGGCTCGTATTGGCTCGGCATGACGAACATGTCGGCCCCCGCTTCAATGCGATGCGCAAGCGCGTTCGAGAATTCCAAGCGGACGGCAACCTTGTGGGGATGCGCGGCGGCCAGTTGACTGAGCAGGTGGTGATAACGCGGCTCGCCGGTGCCGAGGATCACCCACTGAACATTCTTTTCCCCCGCCCATTGCTCCATCACACGAGTAATGAGATCAAGACCTTTCTGATCGGCCAGTCGACTCACCACGGCCACGAGAGGAATACGCGGCTCAATGGGCAGTCCCATTTCCTGTTGCAGCGCCTTCTTGCAGGCCGCTTTGCCCCCGATAAAACTCTCGGCGTCGTAAGTGTGCGGCCCCAAGTACTCATCAATCGCCGGGTTCCATTCGTCGTAGTCCGCCCCGTTAATAATGCCGTACAAATCATTGCGGCGATGCTGCAAGGCCCCGTCCATGCCACAGCTCAGCGGCTGGCGCAAAATCTCTTTGGCGTAAGTCGGGCTCACCGTGCTAATGGAATCCGCAAACACAATCGCCGACTTCATAAAGTTCAAGTTGCCGTAGAATTCCATCTGATGGTAATTGAAATACTTCCAGTCGATCCCCGTGAGCGCCATGTCCCAGTGCCAAAAGCTCCCCTGGTAGGCGAGATTATGAATTGTGTAGAGCGACGCGATCTGGTCGTACGGCGGCTGTTCGTGGAGCAGCGTCTTGAGATAGGCCGGAATCAAACCCGAACACCAATCGTTGCAGTGAATGAGATCAGTTTCGAGATCGAGTTGCACAATCGCTTCCAGCACGGCCCGACAATAGAACACAAACCGTTCGCAGTTGTCGCGGTAGTCCTCGCCGTTTTCGCCATAGAGCCCTGGCCGATCGAAGTAATCGAGGTTCTCGATGAAGTACACCGGCACGGCTGAATCGGGGAGATGGCTCTCAAGAATCTGACAGCCGACCCGCTTCTGGCCGATAGGAATCTCGAACGTAATCCCCGTGGGATCGACGGGCATATCCGTTTGATAAATCTGCCGAAACGCGGGCAAGATCACTGCGGGCCGATGACCGAGCTTGTAAAGCTCGCGGGGCAGACTGCCACACACGTCGCCCAAGCCCCCCGTCTTGCAAAACGGCACCGCCTCGGCAGTAGCAAACAATATATTCATATTAACCCTGTTTAGCCGCGGAGCTTACTCCGCGCTCTGCGCGTAATACCCGCCACAAGTGGCGGGGCTAAATAAGAACAACGCGGTCTTACGCCGGTTGCCCCACCACCGCGCCAATCGATTCCGCCACGCGGTCGATGTTCGCCGGGGTCAAACCCGCCACGTTGATGCGGCCCGACCCTACTATATAGATAGCATATTCGTCGCGCAGCAATTCCACTTGGTCCTTGGTCAGGCCCGAAAAAGAAAACATTCCCCGTTGGTCTTTGATGAAAGAATAGTCCCCCGGCACGCCCTTTTCGGCCAAAGTTTCGACCAATTGGCTCCGCATGCCGTTAATACGGTCCCGCATGGTGGCGAGTTCAGCTTCCCACATGCCGCGTAGCTCGGGGTCGTTGAGGATGGTTTCCACAATCGCCGCTCCATGGGCCGGTGGGTTGGAATAGTTCGCTCGTACCGCGCGGTTGATCTGACTCTGCACGGTACCTGCATCCTGGGCGGTTTTGCAAACAAACGCCACGGCCCCCACGCGCTCCCGATAAAGCCCGAAATTCTTGCTGAACGAACTGCACACGATAAATTCGCCCCCGGCTTGGGCAAATTCCCGCAGCGCAACCGAGTCTTCTTCCAATCCGTCGCCAAACCCCTGGTAGGCGAAATCCAAAAACGGCAGAACGCCCTGCTTGTTCACGGCCGCGACGATCTGTTTCCACTGTACGGGCGTGGGGTCGATCCCCGTCGGATTGTGACAGCACCCATGCAGCAGAATCACGTCTCCCGCCGCCATCGTGCTGATCGCGGCAAGCATGGCATCAAGCTTGAGGCTGTTGGCCGCTTGGTCGAAATAGGGGTAAGTCTTGGTAGCCAGCCCCGCCGCGGCGAAGATGCTCTGATGATTCGGCCACGTGGGATCGCTGAGCCACACCGTCGCCTGGGGAAAACTCTCATGCAGGAAATCGGCCACCACCCGCAGGCCCCCCGTGCCGCCGGGAGTATGCGCCCCCGCCATGCGACCCGAAATCGGCAGTTCACTCTTCGCCCCGAACGCCAACTGCTGCGTGGCTTTCAAGTAGCCTTCCGAGCCTGAGATCGGCAAATACGTCTTGCTCGACAGTCCCGCCGCGAGCCGTTGTTCCGCTTCGCTTACCGACGCAAGGGTCGGCGTCTTGCCGTTTTCATCTTGATAGATACCCACGCTCAGATTGATCTTCTCGGGCCGGGCATCTTTATTGAAGGCCACGGTGAGACCCAAAATGGCATCCGCGGGCGCTGGTTTGACAGTTTCTAACATACGTTTGCCTCCAGTTTCCAGCCGCTTGCGGCGCATCTGACCAGCCCAGCCGCTTGCGGCGCAGCAGACCAGTCCAGCCGCTTGCGGCTTAGCGTCCGCTCATGCGACAATCATAAGCCCTGATTTACAGCGTTCCTAGTGGCCGCTGTTTGCCAACAGGCACTTGCGTTCCTACTCTCCGACACCTCCTCCCCACCGCTGGTTCAATTTCCTCCATGAGCGCTCCTCGCATCGGCATTTGGATCATCGGAGCACGAGGGGGCGTGGCGGTCACAACGCTGGTCGGCCTGGCCGCGCTGCGGGACGGCACCACCGACGAGATCGGCCTCGTGAGCGCACTCCCCGATTTCGCGCACCTGCCGCTCGCCAAGTGGGATCAATTCGTGGTCGGCGGGCACGAAATCCGCGCCACCACGCTCACCGCCGAGGCCGAGCGTCTGCACCGCGAGAGCCGCGTGATCCCCGCCGCCACCCTCGCCGCGAGCCGTGATTTTCTCGCCCGCTGCGAGGCCAACATCCGCCCCGGCGTGCTCTGGAACGTGGGCCCCACCATCGAAAACCTCGCCGATGCCGCGATCCCCCGCGAAAAATCACCGCGCGAAGCGGTTGAGCGCATCCAGGCCGATTTGCAAGATTTTCAAAATCGTGAACAGCTTGCCAGGGTTGTCGTGGTGAATCTCGCGTCGACCGAGCCGCCGCTCGACGCCGATCTCTGGCCGCAGACGGCGGAAGCCCTCGCCGAATTGCTCGCCGCGCCTGATTGCCCCCTCCCCGCGAGCACGCTCTACGCCGTCGCGGCGCTCGAATTGGGACTGCCCTACATAAATTTCACCCCCTCATTGGGTGCCACTCCGACTGGCGTCGACGAACTTTCGCGCCGTCACAACACCTGCCACGCCGGCCGCGACGCCAAGACCGGCGAGACCCTCCTCAAGAGCGTGCTAGCTCCCCTGTTCGCGGCGCGTCATTTGGAGGTCATGAGCTGGGTCGGCCACAACATCTTTGGCAACCTCGATGGGCACGTTTTGAACGATCCCGCGAACAAGGCGTCGAAGGTGAAAAGCAAGGATCACCTCCTCGAAGAAATCCTCGGCTACCCCCCCCAGACGCTTGTTTCGATCGAGCACGTGGCGAGTCTCGGCGATTGGAAAACTGCCTGGGATCATGTACATTTTCGCGGTTTTTTAAGTACTCCGATGACTTTACAGTTCACCTGGCAGGGCTGCGATTCGCTGCTCGCGGCCCCCTTGGTGCTCGACCTCGTGAGGTTCGTTTTGGTCGCGCGCGAGCGGGGCCAAACCGGCGCGTTGGGGTTCCTTGGCAGCTTCTTCAAGAGCCCGCTCGGCACCCCCAGCCACGCCTTCGCCGACCAGATGAACGACCTCCACGCCTGGGCCCGCGAGTCGGTCTGAATCGTGCCGTGCTGCTGATCGATTCCATCCAAGCTCCGCGTTCTCGGCGCGAAGAAGTTTTTACAAAAAGCAAATTTTCCGCGAACTCGCCTTGACGGAATTGCCAAAAAATTGGTTCAATTGCGCGCAGTGAAGTCAACGGTGACTTCGGAACGAGAGTTTGTGAGCGATTCTTGCCCGATTTGGATAATAGTTTTGTAAATTGTTTTGAGCATGACAGATTATTTGACGATTGTTTAATTCATCATTATCCTTTAAGCACATCGCACGCTTCTCTCTTTAATAATCACAGCGGCCCACTCAATAAGTTTCCGAATAACTTTCCCATCCCTTTATCGCCTCGGCCGCGAACCTGTTGATCAGGAGTTATGAATCAGGAGTAAGTAGAGCTGACACACGCCGCGGAAATCCTCTGCTAGCGTAACCGGCTCTGTTTTTTCAATTCTAGGTGAGTTCTACCCTTTCTTCTGTGCGCCCAGAGGGAGAACCAAAGTACAACTAGGGCGCAATCACGGAAGGAGCCCATAAGGCTATGGCTACTAAGAAAAAAGCTGCAAAGAAGGCCGCCCCCAAGAAGGCTGCGAAGAAGTCCACCAAGAAGAAGGCTGCTGCCAAGAAGCCAGCCGCCAAGAAGTCGCCGAAGAAGAAGGCTGCCAAGAAAGCCGCTCCGGCCGCTAAGAAAGCCACGAAGAGCACCAAGAAGCGCGCCTCTGCTAAGAAGCCCGCCGCTCCCGCTGCTGCTCCCGTTGCCGCTCCCGCCAAGTAATTTTTGGCAGGCGCGAAACTTATCAAACCGGTTGCGTCCCTCGGGGCGCAGTCGGTTTTTTCGTTGGTGAAGCCTATTCGCGGGACATTTTTCAGAGTAACACGAGTCTCCGACTCGTGCCGTGTTGATTAACTTTGGCCACGCCTGGGGAGAGTCGTGCTACAATAAACCACACAGGCGGCTGAAAGATGTTGTGCAATCATGCTGATTCGCGTCGGATTCGATGCCGCCTTTGATTTTTCCGAGCCTACGGCCGTCCTCATTATGGGATACCTGCATCCCGAGCGGGCACCGACAATCAAGCAGCTCGACCGCCTAACCGTCTCGCCGGAAGTCGTTGTCAACGAATACATCGACACCTACGGCAACCTTTGCGGTCGCACGGTCGTTCCCGCGGGCCGCGTCACGTTCCGCACCTCGGCGTTGGTGGAAGACGACGGCATTCCCGACATGCAGGCGTGGACCGCTTTCCAACACCAAGTTCAAGACTTGCCAACCGATGTCTTGCAGTTTTTACTTCCTAGCCGCTACTGCGAAGTGGATAGCGAGCTGCGTGACATTGCCTGGGGACGCTTTGGCAAAGAGCCGGCGGGGTGGCCGGTCGTGCAGGCCGTGTGCAACTTCGTCCACCAACATATCCGCTTTGACTACATGCGGGCCCGAGCCAATCGGACGGCGCTCGATGTCTTTCGCGAGCGAACCGGGGTCTGCCGCGATTACATGCACTTGGCCATTGCTTTTTGCAGGTCGCTGAACGTGCCAGCACGCTATTGCACGGGCTATTTGGGCGACATCGGCGTGCCAATTGCACCCCATCCCATGGATTTCAGTGCTTGGTTTGAAGTCTACCTGGGGGGACGTTGGTACACGCTCGATGCCCGCAACAACACGCCTCGCATCGGCCGCGTCCTGATGGCCCGGGGACGCGATGCCGCAGATGTGGCTCTCACGACCACCTTTGGCGTGAACACGCTGCAAGGGTTTCAGGTCTGGGCGGATGAAGTCTCATGATTCCACAGAATGCTTCGTGGTCCAGGCCTCTGGCCAGTCATGGCAGCCAGGTCGCAGACTCGCCTCGGGAGAGATGGCTACCCCACAATTTATTTCTTCGCTTCACGATACTGCGGTGCCTTGGCCAGCGTAAACAGCACCACTTCTTCACCGGTGACCGTGCTGATGTCGTGATGCAGGCTTACCACGGGTACGCCCGTGACATCCTGGATTAAGGCTTCCATTACCGGTCGCGCTGTTTCCACCAGGTGAATGCGAACTTGCTTGAGTAGGTCTCGCCCTTTATCAGCGGGGAGTGACGTCACCAATTGCTGTTCCGCCACGGTCAAGACCCCCTTGAGCCTGACGACCAGCAGATCGCCAATCAGATAGGCGTGAATATGCTTGGGGCCGCGACCCATGTAATCTTGCTCGAACCGCGCGATTCCTTCACACACGGCGGCTTCAATTTCACCTTGTGTCTTCATACGCAACCCTCACTCGACGAAATTCCCACTTTTATTTTGCTGCCGGGAACGTGCCACGTCACTCGACAAAACATGGCAAAACGTCATTTTACACCCCTCTACAGTATCATAACAAGTCTGGCGCGTACGTCGCCAAGCCTTGTGTTCGCCTGCGGTTGCTCTATGTTGAAAGGAAAGAAAGCGGTGATTGCGGCTCGGCAGGACTTGCCTGGGCTGTAAACGGGCTTTTGAAGCAAATTTTCGGATGACTATCTAAAGAGCAACCCGGCTCATGCTGGGGGGCTTGTTAACGAGTAAGCCGACGTGGTGGAAGACCTCCGGGTGTTCCGCCACGTCGGCTTTTTTTTGCGCTTTGCTGGCACTGTTTTTTGTTAAGTCCCTGTTGTTTTAGTTTAAGGAAATGTTCGATGAAGAAGCTCATTTGTTTGGTGAGTATGGCACTCATGATGTTCTCGATGTTAGCGATGGAAACGGTCACCGCCGCTCCTGACCTGCCCCCGGGTAGGGAACCAATCCTTAAGTTAGTGTTGGACCTGTTCCAACGCCAGCCTGCTTCGTTCGCTGAGGCGTAGCCGAAGCGAATGA
>JAWXAV010000103.1:0-11078 GCA_034439695.1 Bythopirellula sp.
CGTCTGGGCACCTGCTGTAGTTTTCCAGTGCGGGTGTTTGGGCACCGATTTCTCGAGAAGTGATGTCACGAACGAAACGTCAGCGACAACAGGCCACAACCAGTCCAGAGCCACGAACACTTTCCACCCGTGGGCGCCCACGGTTTTTTTCAGCCGCTTGCGGCTTAGCGTTTCCGCTTTCAGAATGACACTCACGGCAGACCAATCCCAACGGATTGGCTACTTGTATGCGCTCGAGAGTCGTGCCACACGAATTGCCCCCACGCGCGTGTAAAATCAGAGTTTTTTCCAACCAAAACACAACATGTAGGTGGTCCGCGGGCCGCACATACTATATCTATGTACAGTAACCCGGCTGCCAACGGCTCCTGGCTTAGGTTTTCCTCAGAATTTTTCGCAAATTGCCCGGTCCAACCCGCGCCGTCCGCGACTCTAATTCTGATAGGAGTCCACATGGAACAAACACTAAAACAACCCACCACCACGGTTTTGCTGCCGGCCATTGCGATCACCGATGGCGAATTGCTCATGCGATACGCCCGGCATGGCGACGAAGCCGCCTTTGCCACCTTGGTCGAAAAGCATGGCCGACTCGTCTGGACCGTTTGCTGGCAAGTGCTGCGGCAACATCACGAAATCGAAGACGCCTTTCAATCCACGTTTTTTATTCTCGCCAAACGTGCTCGTTCGATCCGCTCCTGCGATTCCCTCTGCGGCTGGTTGTACCGCGTGGCCTACCGCACGGCCTTGCGTTCGCGGCTGGCCGCCAAGCCCAAGCCGATGACGGAGCTTGTCGCCGAGGAGTTATCGTCGCTCGACGACAAGCTGCAAGCCATCGAGCAATACGAACAACGTGCACTCTTGTTGGAAGAGCTGCACGCACTGCCGGAAAAATATCAACAGCCACTCGTGTTGTGCTACTTGGAAGGCAAATCACGACGAGCGATTGCCGAGGAACTTGGCTGTTCGTTGGAAACCATCAAAGGCCGCTTGGCTCGCGGTCGGCAAGTGCTGCGGCATCGGTTGATTCGCCGCGGCGTCAGTTTGTCGCTCGCCATGGGAGCCATGGCCCTGCCGATCAAGTTCGCCACGGCGGCGGTCACGCCCAAATTGGTCGGCCTCACCGTGACCGGCGCCGCCGGTTGGGCCGCGGGTGCCGCCGCGGCCGCGAAAGTCGCTTCCACCGTTTCATCACAAGTCATTCACTTAGCTCAGCAAGGAACCGTTGCCATGACCATTGCCTCGTTTGCAAAACCCGCCGTGTTGGCTGTAGCCTTACTCGGTGCCGCCTCGGCCACGCTGGCGGTGAATTCGTCGGATCAAGCACCCATCGCGCAAGGCTCGCAAGTCGTCGATTTGCAAGCAGAAGCGGAAGCTGCCTCGGCATCTGCTGACGATGAAAGGGCCATCGAAATCGTCGTGGCGAAGGAAGTCGTTGTGAGTGACCCGCAACCCGTTCCGAAGGCCACCACCGAGAAGCCACGCCAGCCGGCTCCGCTCCGCGCGCCGCAACCCCCAAAGAATCGCAGCCTTAATTATGCCGAAGTGATGATCCCCACTCCCCCGGAAATACGAGAAGTGCCTGCGGCTGTGGCTAATCCCTTCAACATCCGCATCCCCAGTCCGATGTCGTTGGAAATATTAATGAAAGACGCGGAGCTAGAAACCAAGGTGGTTCAGCTTCAATTGGAGGGGAAGGAACTAGAGATCGCGGCGTTTGATGAGATCGGCAAGAAGAAAGAAGAGTTGCTCAAGCAAGCGAAAAAACGACTCTTGATGGCCGAGGCGGAGCAACTCAAGATTCAGATCGAGCGACGAAGGGCGCAACTCAAAGAATTGGAACAAGCCCTGGAACAACAAGCCGAGGGTCTGGGTCGACAAGCAGAGCGGATAGAGACCGAGGCCCACCTAACCGCCGAGCAAGCCAAAGAGATCGCGGTTGAACAAGCGGCCCGGGGTGCCTACCAAGCACAACAATTCGGGCAACAACCTCAAGAGACGATTACATATCCAAGTTACTTACCCGATACAGGCCTTCAACCCGGCGACCAAATTAAGATTGAGGTGGAAGGCGCGTTTCCTGATCGCCCGATCAACGGTATTTATGTAATCGAACCGACTGGAACCGTGGCCTTGGGTGCTAGCTATGGTCGAGCCAAGATTGTGGGCATGTCGGTGCTTGATGCTGAACAAGCGATCCTTGAACAACTTAAAAAGATCGTGGACGATCCGCTCTTGCAAGTAACTTTGGTGGGGCGAGGTGACAGCGGTTACGCAGGACGCGGCGGTTACGGAGGCGGCTACGGTGGCTCAAGCACCCTACAGCCAGCTCGGCAGCCCAGTCCGAAGAAATAGCAGTTAACACAAGTCTATAAAAAACTGTGGTTTTAAGGTTGCGTGCATGTTGCGTGCAAGTTTGTTTGTAACGGTCAAAGCGGAACGCGGGCCTGTAAACTAATAGTGTGAAAAAACCATAATGCCACTTTTGGGAGATTCTTTTATTTTTGTTTTGACGACGTGACGAAGCAACCTAGGGTTGGAATGTATGGTCAGCGACGAACCACAGTGGGCAGCACTGAACCAGCAGCAACTCGTTGTGTAGGTTGCGACATGACAATTGCCGCCGTGGAACGAAACGCCGATCCGCAGGTCGAGGGGTATCTGTGGATCCCATTAGCGGCCGTGCGTGTGACAAATTTCGCGCGGGTCGATCTGTTTTGCTATGCTGCGGGCGACAAGCTTCCGACATTGTTGTGTGGCGGTCGCTTGGATATCGGTCCCGAGCAAATCGCCCGCATCGAGTCCCAAGGATTTTGCAAAGTCTTGGTACGCAAGGCCGATCTTCCGCTGGTGTCGGCAAGTGTGTGGAAGAGCCTGGAAACAATCCTCCCGGACAATCGGCTCACTGTCGCCGAGCGCTTCGCGCTGTTACAGATCGCCTTTTGGGAACAAATCGAGCACAACTCGCGGCGGCTTTACAGCGATCAATTCGTGGAAGTGGCACGGCAAATCGGCCAGCAAATCGCCCAACTGCTCGGCGAGAGTCCCGTGCTCGCGAGCGAACTTTATGAGCAATCACTCCGCGATGATTCGCGGGCCGTCCATCTCACCAACGTCGCCGGCTATTGCGTCTTGTTGGCTCGTGAGATGGGTTTCACCGACCTCACGGAACTAACAAAAATCGCCATCGGCGCGATGCTGCACGAGTTTGGCAAACTGTTTCTGCCAGCGGATTTGCTGCACAAAGTGGGTCGGCTGACTGCTCAAGAACGCGAACTGTTGGAATCCGCGCCGCAATTGGGTTATGGAAAACTTTGCGAGCAGCCCGACTTGGAGTTTGGCCAACTCATGATGGTTTACCAACAGCATGAGCGCTTTGACGGCAGCGGTTATCCCGTCGGAGTCGAGAGCGACGAAATTCACCCCTGGGCGCGCGTTCTGGCCGTGGCCGATGTGTTCGACACGATGATCGCGAAGAAAGCGTATCGTCGCGAGAATCGCGTCGCCGAAGCCTTGCTTTATTTGGCGGACAACGCCTCACAACATTTTGACCCCAAAGCCGTATTATGTTGGATGACCATTTTTCAGCAACAGTAACCGATGTCGCCTGGGATGAGCTTACCTCCCAGGCGAAATTGCCTTGCGCGGAAGTGGACTATTTTGGTACTTCCGGAGCGTCGCCCACTTCGCCTGATTCCCGGCGCCGCTATCGGCGAATTCGTGTGCGGGGTCGTATCACGGTCCGCAGGGGCAGTGAAACGCTGGGGGCCTACACGATTGATGTTTCCCCCGCCGGCACGGGATTCTACAGCCCCGTGCAGTTGTATCCCAAAGAAAAAGTGACCGTCTTGTTTGCAGATTATGGTCCGCTCGAAATCCAAATCACTCGTTGTCGCCGCATCCGCCAGCATTGCTATTCTTGCGGCGGCATGTTTACGCAGGGTGCCATGAGTCCAGGGACTTATGGCGAATTCCTGAGAATCTTGAAGGTGTAAGCAACTCCTTGCGGCCAATTTTTCCTAAGGAAGTTTCGCCTATGAAAATAACTGGTAGCCGCGATTCAACGAATCGCAAGGACTAGAGATTACACAGCAACGCTTAAATCCCAGTATCTAATTTCGGCTCGACAGCAATCTTTTCGCTTTCCCGTGCCCGGCGCCAGAGCGTCCCAATCACTTCGTGCAGCGAATCGGCTTGACATTGCCGATACGGAGAATCGGCCGGCAAATCACGAATCAGCCGGCGATGAGCTTCGGGGAGCGCGTGGTACGGCATCGTCGGGAAGATGTGATGCAGAGCGTGGAAGCGCAATCCAATCGGTGCCCACAAGCCGCCGATGAGCGGATTCTTGGGATAGTTCACCGAATCAAGCATTTGCTCGACGAATGTCATCTCGTGTTCGCCCAAATGGGTCCAGCGATGGGCTCCCAGAGTTCGAAGAGCGTTGATCCCCATGATGAACACCCCGGTGAGATAAACGTGTGGCAAGAACGACATCGGCAGAGGTTCCTTGAACAGCAGTCCACCTGCCCAGAACAATCGCAAGGCCATAAACCAAATGAAAAGGAACACGAGCACTTCTTGAAAGCGAATGATCCGCAGAGTTTTCTTGGTGGGGAGTGGGCGGATGTACGTGGGGTCCATAATCATCGACGACGCATGACGATGGACCCAATTGCGCACCGAGGGACTGATCCACGTGAGCGGCGTGAGAACTCCAAAGCGAAAGATCGCTAGAAACGGTATCACAAAAATCTGGGAAAGATAAAACAGAATCTGCCAAGCTGGCAAGCGGGCGAGCGGGATATATTCGCCATCTTCCTTCGTGCCGTAATGCTTGCGGCGATGGTGGTCGAGATGTGTGTAATAGACAAACGTCGGAATCAGAAAGGGAATACCGCAGAGCAGGTTCCACACGAAGCGAAAAGAGTTGAATTCCCCCGCACGAATGTGGACCAGTTCATGGATAAAAAGTGAACAGCGGTAAATCAAGAGCGCGGAAACGATGAAGCACACGATTCGAATCGGCCAGTGCCAACTCGCGTCCGCCGTGACCCATTGAGGAAAGTCGACAAGCTGAAAGCACGCGATGCCCACGGTCCAACTCGCCAGAAAATCGGGCCAATAAATCCACGGATTGGGGGTGAAAAACTCGCCGACAATCCGGCGGGCTTCACTGAGGGAAAACTCGCCCGTGGGGGGCGTGGCGGTGGGAAGAGCAACTTGCGACATAGTCCGGTGGAGAGGTCTCAAAGCAACCAGTTGTCTGAAGAAAGTTAAGTACCTTGGGGAACCTTGACGATTATACGCACTTCCCAGGGAGTGTATCCCCCTCGCGATTTGCTGACCAGACGAATGATCTCTCCTGGGCTGTTGTTGGAGGCCCTCCCCAGCGATAAACTGGAATTTCCGCATACGACGGTTACCCCCCATTATTAGCAGGGGAGTGGAAGTTTTCTGGCCTCCCCGGTTATCTGCGATTGAGCTAAATCCGTGCAAGAAGTCGTCATCACCGGAATGGGAATCGTCTGTCCGCTGGGCATCGGCCGCGATGCTATCTGGTCGGCGATTGAAAGCCGTACGAGTGGGGTTCGGACAATTCCTCGTCTTGCTGAGGCGAGGTTTCCGATCACGTTTGGAGGCGAGCTGGCTGACTTCGACGGGAAGCAATATGTGCAGCCGCGCAAAAGCCTGAAGGTGATGTGCCGCGAAACGCAGCAGGCCTTTACTGCCGCGGAACTTGCCTGGGCCGACGCGAAGCTCCCCGAAGCGAAGGTTGACCCCGAGCGGTTGGGAGTTGTCCTGGGTGCCAACGTCTTCCGCTCGGAGATGGACGAGCTTGTTGCTCTGTACCGCGCGACGGGAGACAACGGCCAATTCGACTTCGGTCGCTGGGAAGCAGCGTTCAAGGAGCTCTACCCGCTGTGGATGCTCAAATATCTGCCCAACATGTCGGCCTGCCATATTGGTATTTCCAAGGATGCTCGTGGTCCCAACAACACGATTGTTGAGGGGGATGTGTCGGCCCTGTTGGCGATCATTGAAGCTACCGATACGATTGCCCGAGGACATGCCGACGTCATGCTCACGGGGGCGACCGGTTCGCTTTTGTCCTGGGTCGATGTCTGTTGGCACGGCGGGGCAAGGATGTCGCGCAATAATGCTGACCCAGCGGGCGCGTGTCGGCCGTTCGACGCCCAGCGCGATGGCTTCGCAATGGCCGAGGGGTCGGCGGTGTTCGTGCTTGAAAGCTTAGCGCATGCCGAGCAACGTGGTGCCAAAGTTCTTGGCCGGATTCTTGGGCATGGTCGCCGCGCGGAAAAAGTGACTCCTGGGACTTCGCTGACGGGACAATCGATTGCCCAGGCCATTAAAGGTGCGCTGGACATGGGGCACGTTTCGCCCAGTGAAGTTGGGCATGTGAATGCCCATGGCCTCGGGACAATTGACGATGATGCCGCCGAAGCCTGGGCGATTGAAGAAACTTTGGGCGATGTGCCGGTGACGGGGCTCAAGGGATTTCTGGGGAGCGGCGGGGCTTCCTGTGGAGCAGTGGAACTGGCGATAAGTTTGTTGGCGATGGAGAAAAATGTCGTGCCGCCAACCTTGAATTGTGAGAACCCAGCTTTTCCGCTGAATGTTGCCACAAACATACAATTCACTCGTTCGCCAGCCTTCTTGAAGCTCAACCACAAACATACGGGCCAAGCGGTGGCACTGCTGGCGAGTGCGGAGTAATTCGTTGTAACGGTCTCCATTTCGACGCGAAACCGCAAGCAAAAATTAATAAGGTTGCACTGGTCGGTTCTGGTATGATGCCCGAGGCGACCAGTCCACTTGTGCCGTATTCTTTTTGCCATTGGAGAAAATCACGGCCATCGGTGTCGCCGTCACCATTCGCATCGCCGTTGGCATTCACTCCGTAAGCATTGCGCCAAATTGTGAGATCGGCGCTGTTAACGATACCATCCCCCGAAAAGTCGCCGCCGGGGGTTATTTCTTGCAGCAAACTGGATTGGAGGGCGGTCGCAATTTGCTGCGTCGAGAGTTGTTCGGTCGTGCCGTTGGGGGACATTAAATTTGCCCCGCCGGTAGTGGTGTGAACGAGCCCCAGATTGTGACCAATTTCGTGAGCGACAACGCTCGCCACGATGTCACGATTTGTTGCGGAGCTGAGCAGTGACTCCCCGACAAAAACAGCGGCCCCTGTGCCATTGATACTGGCAATTCCCGCCACGGTGAATTGACTGAGTTGAGCGTAGCCTGGCACGATCTCGACGAAAAACATGTTGACCACTTGCGGGTCGGGGTTGAGTTTTCCCGCCAAGCGGGCATTGCTCAAGATCAGGCTCAAGTCGCTCGAGGGTCGGGGCGTAGCGGTTCCTTGAAACGCGAATGTGTTGGCATACGACGTGATCGTGGGCAGAAAGGTGATATCGATACCCGCCTGAGCCCAGACTTCGTCGATGCCCGCTTCAATATCCGCGCGTTGCGAACTGTTGCCAAAAATGGTGGCTGGCAGTGTGCCGTTGTTGAGCGACGTCTGAATAATCTGCACTTCGAGCTGATGAATGATGGGCTGTGCGGGATTAACAATCAGCACTGCCGCGGCGGAATCAATCAACTCGGTGAAGCCAATCAAAATCAAAACCAAGCGCGCAGCCTGCGCGCGGGACGACAAAACAGTTGCCATCGGAGTGCCTCTCCTCAATGGACGTTAGCCCCTCACCCGCCGGGTTCCCGGCTGCCGACGAGATCGAATTTATAGCAGTCTGCGCGAGAAGAGGCAAGAAATCTTGGTTTGCTAGCAAGTTGACCGATCGCCAAGCAGAATCATTGATTTGCCAGCACTCAATTCGCTGTGGAAGTGATTAGCCGCGACGCATGGCACGGTCGATGTCGCGCTGCATGTCCTGCTTCTTCATGCTCTCGCGCTTGTCATAAAGCTTTTTACCTTTACAAATCCCTAAAAGCACTTTGGCTCGACCACCCTTGAAATACATCTTAAGCGGCACGAGGGTGAGGTTCTTCTCGAAGGCTTGGTCGGCAAACTTACTGATCTCGCGGCGATGCAGCAAGAGCTTCCGTCGTCGCTTGGGGACGTGATTCATCTCGTGAGAATACTTGTACTCCTGGATGTCGCAACCCACGAGCCAAACTTCCCCCTGGTCGACGCGAGCATAAGCTTCTTCCAGCGAAAGCTGGCCACCGCGCAGGCTTTTCACTTCGCTCCCCACCAGCACGATGCCACACTCCAGCGTGTCGAGCACGGTGTAGTTATGGCGGGCCTTGCGGTTCTCGGCGATGGATTTTTCGTTCTTGTCGTCGCCCTTTTTGGTCGACGGTTTGTCTTTTTTTTGCTTAGTCGTGGCTGGTGCCTCCTCAAAAAATGTTGTGAGCAAACAATTATAGCAACTGAGAAATCAGCCGTCGCCGTGGGACATGCGGCCAGCGTCCTCGCAATATGCCCACATCAGGGGTAGCCGGACAAAAAATACTCGGAACGCCACAGAGGGCATTGCCAACAGTTTTCGAGGTTGGCTCATGACTTTTGATCTTCGCCATGACGCAGGGTGTCACTGGCTTGCCAGTGTGAATTGATGTCTGACTCTTGCGGCCATTATCGCCACAAGATTTTCCAGCTCCCTAGTTGACGAACAAGCTTGGTTCCGGACTTGAAACGAAATCAAATCGGACCTGGCGCAGGTAAGAACTCTGTCATCCCAGTGGCACCTGGCGACGCTTGTGGCCAAGCGAATCAATCAGTCCTGGTCGCGGTGTGCGATCGGGGAAATCTACACCAGGCAAGTCTGCCGCTCGACGCCAGATGCTGAGTTGGCCGATGTGGATGTTCTCGTGTAGTAGCAGCAGGTCGGGAAGCATAAATTCGACTGTGGGGTACATGGCTGCCCAGCGGGGCAAGCTCGGGGGACGATTGAAGTCCTCTGCCCGCGCTGACAACAAAGCTTGTGCGACTTGCTCGTGCCCAACGCGCATTCTATTTAGTTGTGACTCCTTGCTGCCGTAGACTGTGGGGTCGGATTGCGGGCCGCGTCCGCGAAAGCCAAACAGTTCATTGTCGGCCGGGTCAGCAAAAGACTCACCGCGCAGGAGTGCCGGGATGATCGGATAGTAGAGCGCCATATGGCCCAGTATCCAGGTGGGGTGATTCATGTTCCCCCCAGGCCGCAGGACCATCTGCTCGTCGGTCAGATCGTCCAGCAGAGCCAAAGCGTAGCGGAGACCGTTATCCCAGGCATAGACGATTGATTGCGTGGAAAACATACCGATTCCTTGCTGCGAGAGAGTCGTATTTTGGCTTCATGTTCTCGCCGGACACGACTTCAAGAAGTGAGGTTCGTTCGTCGAGAGGCTGGCAATCACTGAGGCGATTAGTCAGTAGGCTAGGGTCAAGCGCCAGATATCCGGCTATCGCGGGGCGAGGAATGCTGAAGAGGCGTGAGTCATTGATACCCGTTCGGCGTTGCTGCCGACACCGCGCGACTAAACAACCGCGCATAAAAAAACGCGATTTGAGGACGCCAGAGGGAGGCAGAAGGGCGTACCTCAAATCGCGGAGGCGGACGGTCTTAATTCGCTCAAGGAATCAAATTGTCTCTGTCAACTACTCACTAAGCGGCGGCAAGACGTTGGTTCCCGAGATACTCGGAAATGCGTTTCCCAAGGAACCCAGGACGGGTGATTGGGGCTTGGTTTGTTTTTGTGTATTTCTGTCTTCAAAAATGCTCTGCAAATCGGTGTGCAATTCCACGCATTGCAGATAACGTCTGCGAACCTCGTCGTCGGCCATTAATGTGCTTAATCGTTGGGAATCGAGGGCGTCGATATTCTCGTCGAGCAACCCCCAGATTAAAGCTTCCGCTTCATCTAGGAGTTGCTGGGTAGTTTGCTCCAGCGAGCGATCATCGGTTGCCATGTTTCTTCTCACTGTTCGAGGAAAAGGAATCGCAAATGACGTGCCGATGTACAAAATGAGCCAAATTCCCGCTAGAGCAGTTGAATTGCGGTAATCTCGACCCGCGAACTGCTTAATCTGTTAGCATGCTCCCCGCAGGAATTAGGCAGAGGAGTCCGGAGAGGGGGGCAACTTCCCGCAAGACGGTGCTAGCGGGCGCAAGAAAGTAGCGGTGGCTTCTAGCCGCCGGGTAGCAGCGGAGAGTTGGCGGCTGGAAGCCACCATTATGGAAATGTCTGCTTAATCTTCGTCGTCGTGATCGCAGCCGCAATCGGTCTCACAGGCATGAGAGGCACTCTGCTCAATTTCCTCGGCAGTGGCTGGGCGGACGTCGTGGACTTTGACGTCGAAATGGAGCGTCTCACCGGCGAGAGGGTGGTTGCCGTCGACCACCACCACGTCGTCGTCGAAATCAACGACCGTGACCACCGTCTCTTCTTCATCTTCATCGGTGAGGCTGAACTGCATGCCGAGTTCAAGCTCAGCGGAATCTTCGAATTCGTCGCGCGACAATTCGAGACAAAGCTCTTCGTAGCGTTCGCCGTAGGCATCGGCGGGCTCAATCGTGGCTTGAAATTGGTCTCCCGCGGAGTGGCCTTCGAGGGCCCGCTCCAGACCGGGAATAATTTCTTGCATGCCATGCACGTAAGTCAGGGGACCATCGTCGCCGGAGTTGTCGAGTTCTTCGCCGTCTTCGTCGGTGAGTCGATATTCGATGGCGACGAAGCTGTGTTTAGTAATGCGCATGGCGGAATCCTCGTGACATAAAAAATCCCCCTCGCCAGCGAACTGCCGGCGAGGGGGTCGATTGTTGATTAAGCAGCGGTCATCGTCTTCATGGCCACGAAGCCAGCCTTGGTCAGACTGTAACCTCCCTTGAAACTTTCCTGAAAGAGATAATCTCTTTCGGTCAGTTGTCGCAAAGAGGTTTTATGCTTTTCCCAAAGCGGCCCTTGAAAACAAAGCATTTCGCCTTGCCCAATGAGGAATTGACGAAACACTTTCAGGACCGATTGCTCTGCGGTAGTCAGCATGGATTTCTCCGCGGTTAAGGGAAGTACAAATCGCCGGCTTAGCTGGCTGTTGGGGGGCGTCGGTTTAG
>JAWXAV010000104.1:0-5406 GCA_034439695.1 Bythopirellula sp.
GATTGGGGGCTGGGGGCTGGGGATTCGAGAAAAATTGGCCACGGATGGCACGGAGGAAACACGGATAAGAAAAGACCTTGGCGGACCAGTCTCGAAATCCTAGCCCCCAGTCCCTGCTTCATCCGTGGCTTAGAATGTTTGTTGAATGGCGGGGAAACTGCGGGGGACTTATGGTCACATTGCGTCGGAATTTAATGCATTGTCCTTAGGATTGGCCTACTTCCCTTCTACGACTCATTTTTCCAGCTTCTTAATCGCCGCATTTGAAACGTCTTTGACAACCTGCTTGATTAATTCCCATGAGTCACGATGGTAATCTTCAGGCAGTACCAGTTTATCGCCATCCACGAAACGAGCACGCCCCATGGATTTGCCAACGTAAACTGAATTGACAATGCCATTGTTGTGAACAAGTACGTCACGTGAAGCCTTGATTTCGGTGAGACGTTCAATCTGGTCCGAAATAGGGCAACCGAGTTGTGCAATCTTCTCAAGATACAGAAACCAATCAGAAATGCGTTGATATGCTAGTTCGAGCAATTCCTTTTCTACGACAGTGGCGACAATTTTATTTTTGTCTGTGGCGTCGAGAACAGTTTTGAACTTGAGTTCTTTGCCCGAAAGACTATTTGGATACTCCGTTAGCCAGAGAGACAGAAAATCCGATACAAATCGTTCCAACACAGAGACGAAATGCTGAAACGTGGCCGACGCTAAAAGACCTGTGACATAAGCTTGTGCCAAGCCGGAAAGTTCCGTTTCGTCAACGATGCTACCAGTCGCCCGATTACGAATGGTGAATTTATTACCTTTCCGAACCACTTGTTGCACAATGCGCCACGCACTTTTCGTGTGAAAGTAATAGTTGTGAATTGTGTCAAGCGACGACAAGGTCTCATCGCGCAGTCGAGTGATTTCGTCGATGAGCGGCATGGAGTGGTTCAGTACCAACAACTAAGAGGCGCTGTCCAAAATCTTCTGAACCGTGGCGGCTTCTGAGCCGTGGCCAAGGTTGATGACAGTTATTTCCGGCTCGCCATTCAGCGAAATCGCGTCTTCGTCCACCCAGTACGAGACGTCGTTGGCATCTAGCAGCGTACGGACTTCTTCGATTTGCAGCACAGGAACCACGATGTATGGTCCAGCTTTGCCATCGGTCGATACGTAGACGGGGTTCTTTGTGCTCACGTCAATCATGGTAATTCCTTGAACCGTTTGGTTTGAGAGCCACAAATATATAACCGGTCAAGTGCGGCAAAACATTACTTTAACTCTAATAATCTATCATACCCGTTCCATACTTCGGCTTCAACTCGACCAGACAGAACCGCGTTTTTTGGGACTAGGTAGAGATTGCCTGCTGAGCGCAAAACCTCTCTAGCCAGACTGAGTCGGCTAGCTGCCCTGGAATCGACATTTTACATTTTATCCTGCTTGCGGTGAGAAGTGTGGGCTCAGCCTTTTTTACACCACCCGCCGTGAACACAGCCCGCTGCTGGGTTTCCGAAAGCTGGGGGCTCGCTAGGGGCGGAAAATTCATTGCTCCCGGGTACTTTACCCACTATGATGGGGGGATTCTTGACCTACTCTCATGTTCCTCGTCAACAAGGATACGCACCATGGTAAAACGTCGCAACATGAGGATGGAACAACTCGAAGGCCGCAGGATGCTGGCGGTCAATCAGCCCCCGGTGAACGATGTTCCTGGACCGCAGGACGTTCAAGTTAATACGCCACTCGCTTTCACCGAGTTTCGCGGCAACTTGTTCGGTGTGAGTGATCCGGATGTGGGGAGCAACAAGCTCCGAGTGACGCTAACGGCGGCACGCGGTTCGTTGTCTCTGATTTATTTCGATCCTAACGGCGGCCTCACCTACTCGGTGGGTGATGGGACGAATGACCCGACCATGACCTTTACAGGAACCGTCGCCGATATCACTGCCGCGTTTGAGTGGGTCGTCTTTACGCCTGAGACGGACTACGTCGGACCCGACGCGGGGATCACATTAATCACCAACGACCAAGGATTCGTCGGGACCGGCGGCCCCAAAGAAGACCAAGATTTTATCCCGATCACGGTCCTAGCCGTGCCAACATTTGCGCCATCACCCACTTTTGAAACCTTGCCTGCCGCGTTGGACTCATCCTTCGACGGCGACGGTAAGCAAGTTTTGTCGCTCAGCCCTGGATTAGACTTCATCCAGCAGATGCTACCTTTGGTTGGCGGCAAGATTCTTGCCGTAGGTGCTATCAACAACCACTACGGGCTCATGCGATTCAATTCCGACCTAACGCTTGACTCCTCTTTTTGAGTCGAGGGCGTCGTGGAAAGCAATTTTGACGAGGGAAAGTACGCCCTGACTGTGACACTGCACCCAGAGGGAAGTATTCTTGTCGGTGGTCACGACTATCTGGCGAAGTATTCCTCAGAGGGAGTATTGGACGACGGATTTGGCGTAGGTGGAAAAACACAAAGTACTCATGCCAATCCTGTGGAAGCAATTGCCGTACAGGCGGACGGAAAAATATTGGTTACTGGATACTCTCCAACTAGTGGTTTCGTGGCTTCCCGTTTCCTTGCCGATGGTAATTTTGACTTATCGTATGGAAATCCCGCATGGAGCACCGGTTCATTCCCAACAATTAGGCAATATTCACACGGACTTCATTTGCGGGACGATGGTCGGATGTTGCTGACCGGCGATTTCGTTAATGATCCTGGTTTTGGTTTCTTTAGAGCATTCATAGCAGGTCGAATTAACAGTTTTGGCACACTTGAAAATTGGTTTCCCTCAAACTTCGGTAGTTTGCATAGCTCCTTGAGTAGCATTCAGCTACCTGACGGCAAAATACTACAGGTAGGACAGGCTGACGGAGACATAGCCATTTTACGCCGCCATGCGGATGGATCGAATGACAGCAGCTTCGGTACAGGTGGTGTGACAAAGTTACCAATTCTGAGCGGAGAAGATCGCGGCCAACGTATTAGCCTGCAGCGAGATGGCAAAATACTTGTTGCCGGTAGTGCCTTCAATGGAGCAACCTGGGAGGCCGTTGTGGTACGGCTCAGTCACGAAGGAGCTATCGATGAGACCTTCGTCGCGGGTGGCAGTTCTGCGGTGGGAATTGATGTCGGGCCTGGGAATGACTTTGGCTACGACATTCTTGCACTTCCCGATGGGAAGATTTTCCTCGCTGGTCGAGCTGGCGACGACATTGCCTTGGTACGCTTGCTAGGAGACAGCGATATTATTTCACCAACCGCCATGCTGACGTCACCCGTGGGTGGCTCCACAATCGATATTGGGGTTCTCAATGCCCAGGGTTATCTCGAAGTCACGTTTGCTGACGAGGGTGAGAGTGGCCTCGATACTAATTCGTTGATTGATGTTGAGCATGAGTTGAGCTTATCCGGCCCTGGAACCGCTGGAGTATCTCTCGACGGGTCCGCGACGCTTGTTTCCGGCACGACGTATCGATACGCATTCATGGGCACTTTTGGCATTGGGCCTGTCTCCGTGGAGTTTGCTGCCGGAACATTTGCCGACCAGCTTGGTAATGTTAATGAATCCGCCTTGGAGAGCTTTACAGTACAACCTTCACCTTCGGCTGACTTCGATCTGGATACGGATGTTGATGGCAGAGATTTCTTGATGTGGCAGCGTGGTGAATCTTCCACCCCGTTTAGCTATGGCGATTTACTCGCTTGGCAGGATCAGTATGGGACGAGTCAGTTGTCAGTGGTCAGTGGACAGTTGTTGGCAGAAGACAGTCCAGAGTCGAGTGGCGAGAGCGAAGAGCCGGAGAGTAGCATGGTCCCCTGGGCCGTGTTGGGGTTGTCGGCTACTCGGGCCGGGGGCCCAAGCTACGTTGGCGTGGATGATGAAGAAGAGTTCTGGATTCCCGCGTTCGCGGGAATGACGGAGATGGCGGTTGATCGGGCGCTGGAGGAATTGAGTTCGTCGACGGCACGGCTGGGTAAGACCGTGGGAATAAACCCCACGGCTCACCCCGTGGCACCCTTTGGCGAGATGGTGGCGCGGCGGGGGGTGAAGCAAATGCGGAATGCGGAGTTCGGATTGCGGAATTGAATTTCTGGGGGGCGGTCGGGCTATTGGGGTGTGCCGCCGCGGGGGAGTTTTTTGCAGAGCCAGATGCCGAAGAAGTAGAGTACGGTGAGCGGCAGGGCCATCAGCAACATGCTGCCGGGATCAGCGGGGGTGAGGAGCATCGAGATCGTGAAAATCACGACCACCGCGATCCGCCAACTGCTGCGATACGACTCGATAGTGAAGATGCCCACTCGTTCCAGGGCGACCATCACGAGCGGCAATTGAAAGCTGATGCCGAAGCCCAAGGGGAGAAACAGCACGAAGCTCATCCAGTCGCTGATGCGTGGCGTGGGGGCGATGCCCATCTGGGCGTTGAACCAGAAGAGGAAATCGAGCACGTAGTCAAACGCGACGAAGAACGCCAAGGCCGCGCCTGCGAAGAACAGGCCGAGGCTCATCGGCAGGTAGAGATAAACCATGTTGCGTTCGCGTTTGTAAAGGCCCGCGGCGACGAAGTTCCAGAGGTAATAAAAAATGAAGGGGCTGGCGAGCATCGCGCCCACCACCACCGAAGCCTTCATATAAATCATGAACGGCTCTTGGCCGCTGAGGCTGATGACGTTAAGGCGGGGGTCGGTTTCAATGGTGCGATAGAGCCGCAGGCGGATCAGATTTTCGCGCGTGGTGGGGAAGGGTTTGGGGTCGGCGGTAGGTTTTTCGATGCCAAGCGACTTGGAAAGCTCCGCGGGATCAACATACAAATCTTCGGGAACCAAGCCCTCGTCAGCCATTTCGGCGGCGGCGGTGGGGATGTCATCGGGCACGGCATCGCCGGCGGCTTGTTGTTCTTCCAGACGATTGACGACCGCTTGTTCGGCCTGGCCACGATAAAAAGTGTCGAGCGCCTCACGCAGCGGTGTTTGCACGTAATCGACCACCTGCCAACCTACCGCGAATCCGAAGAGCGTACCCACCATCCAAGCGGCGAGGCATTTGAAAAGCGCGGTGCGGAGCTCTTCGAGATGCTCGGAAAACGACATTTTTGTTTTTTCGAGCAGTTCTTCGTCGGCGGAGTGCTTGGGGTCGGCGGGCATGGCGAACGATGGGGGCGGCGGCTGGTTGGAAGGGATGCACAAAGATACGACAGAATGGTGGCCGCCGGAGCTGATCCCCGCCAGTCGCTCTAAGTGCTATATTAGCAACGCATTGGGGCCAGGACAACGCACATAAGATAGTTAACCACGAAGGCACCGAAGGGAGAATGTCCCCCGTGTAGTTGAAAAGCATGGCGGTTCCTCCGCCCAGAAGATACCTTCTGGGAAGAACCATTTTCCCTTTATTGGAGGAACCAACC
>JAWXAV010000105.1:0-17689 GCA_034439695.1 Bythopirellula sp.
CGTCTGGGCATCTGCACTTGGTTTCTAACGCAGGTGTTTGGGCACCGATTTCTCGAGAAGTGATGTCACGAACGAAACGTCAGCGACAACAGGCCACAAGCAGTCCCGAGTCACGAACAGTTAGCACCCGTGGGCGCCCACGGTTTTTGAAGCCGCTTGCGGCTTAGCGTTTCCGCTTTTGCTAGAGATGATTTTCTGGGGCGCGACTCATTCCGGCCCACATACAACTCGCCACTCGCCACCAACCACTTCGGTTGGCTACTTGTATGCGCTGATGGTTTTACCACTCTCCAAGTCGTCTCTTCATGACTCGGAGAGTCGCGCCACAACATATTGTGGCAATTGCTGCCAGCGCGATAAAAAATCAGAGTTTTTTTCAGCGAAACCACATCATACTGTGGGTGTGACACAACGACCCACTACATGTTGTGAAATTTCGTTTCTCACCGCCGCTATCTTTGCCAAGTTGGTCAAAGCCAGTCGTTCCTTACTTCCGCAACACCCCGCTGCCAAGGGAACCTAATTGCGGCACGGAGATTCCATTGCCGCTGCCGCCGAGAGAGGCGAGACTTTCAAAGAGTTGTTGATTTTCGCCGAGCTTTGCCAGGAGCTCTTGTTCGAGGTTGGCTTTGGTGGATTCAAGCTTGGCGAGTTGCTCGTTCATCTGGCCCGAGACTTTGGCGAGGAGAGCTTCGCTCTTTTGGCTGGCGAGATTCACGACGGCCGTGCTGATGCCGTCGGCGAGTTGCTTGCCGAGTGGCGATTGAAGTTTGATTTCAGGCCGTTTAAGCGTGCCGGTGAGTTGTATTTCGGCCGAGACATCATGGATGTTGTCGAGGGCTTGAGTGAGCGCTGCCACCAAGTTTTGATTGCTATTGGCATTCGCGAGCGGGGTGATGTGGAAGTTTGGTTGCTGGAACGTGATGTGACCATTAAGCTCATCACCCGTGAGCGTGAGTTCGACACGCAAGTTGGCGGTGCCGGGGGCGAGTTGCATCGCGAGTTTGTTTTGGTTGCCGAGCGTTTGTCCCGCCAGGGGAAGAGCTGAACAAACTAGGAACAATTCTTCGCGTGGCGTGTCCGAGCGACGGTCTGAGAGGACTTCGAGCGTGACGGGAATGTCGCCGCTGGCAATCAACTGCAAACGGGCCGGTTCGGAAATGAGGCGTGGTTGGTCGCTAATATTGGTGAGCGAGCCAGTGAACTGCATCGACTGGCCGGCAACCGGGGCAGTGAGTTCGAGGCCAAGCTGTTGGATGTGTAACTGGGGCTGCGACGTGCCGAAGCTAACCACCGTGCCACGGCTGCGCTGTTTGGCGATTTGTTTGGTCGAGTTGGTGGGCATTTTGTGGCGAGCCCAACCGATCCAGTCGAGAGCCCCTTGGGTTCCGGCAGCGACCGATTGGCCGAGGAGCACTTGCGTGAGGTTGTCACCATCGAGCCGACCGAATTTGAGTTGTTGTTTGATAAACGCTTCGTCAGCTTGCCGCGCGACGTTGAGCGAATGGCGATCTTTTTTGACTTGGTTGGGAAAGTTCTTGATTTCTGTTTGTAGCGAGGCCAACTCTTGTTGGACGGTTTTCAGTTGTGCTTGCAGAGCGGGAAGGCGCTCGATGCCACGCAGCGGATTGCTTTTGACTTCGCGGAATTCCGCTTCGAGCTGTTTGCCGCGGGATTTGAGTTCCTCGGCGCGCGTGCGGAGATTCGAGGCCTGCTGTTTCCAACGCTCTTCGAGGGCTTTGGCGACTTGGGGTGTTTGCAATTCGTCGGCAAAATCGCTGTCGAGGCGATCTCCGGCTTGCTCAAACCAATCGCCGGCCCAATCACTCGCCTTGGCGAGCAGAGGGTCGAGTGCCGAGGGTTCGGCACTATCGACAACAATTTCGAGTTCGCCTGACTCGGTTCGTGCGGTATCAATGGCAAGGCCAGTGATTTCGCCATTCTCGATCACGAGCCGCTTGTGGAATAAGGCGTTGGTGTCGATGCTGAGTTGGGTTCGCTCGGCTTCAAAGAGATTGCGGAGCAGCGATTGTGGGTTAGCGACTTGCAAGCCGCGCAACTCGACACGGCCTTCAAGGAGCGAAGTTTCCACGGCGGCGAGTTCGACCTTCGCACCGGTGGCGGATTGGCTGGCGGTGACGATCACGTAGTGCAGCAGCGGATCGAGGCCGAACCGCACAGTCGCCACGAGTGTTGCCGCAATGAGCAATCGCGGAACGACGTATTTCCAACGGAGGATTTTCAAGAAATTGGGCTTCAACCTTCGATCCCCCATTGCGAACCAAGCTCCGCCCCACGAAGCCAACGCACGGCTTTGTAGCGTAAGAGCCAGGCACTCAGCGGTGCTTGTACTTTCACGGCGAAGCGATGCGAGAGCCAGTAGATGGGATAAACGAGATAGAGGCCGATTAAGAGTTGACCCACGACGACGGTGTTGTTCAGGCCGAAGATTGGACTCACGGCGGATTCGAAGAGTTGGGTGTGTGTGGCTTGCAGTGGTTCCCAGGCGAGGAAAGCCGAGCCCACGCGATGGGCGAAGGCATCGACAAACAAACCGAGATAAGTGAACACGCCAATTCCCATGAGTCCGGCGGGCTTGTTCACCCGCAGCCCTAAAAGCATCATGCCCAGCAAGATGGCCGTCAGGTTACCCTTGGGGACAAGGCCGATCATCATGCCGATAACGAAGCCCCAGGCAACTTGCCTGGGTGAATCGTTGGCGACCAGGGCCTGCGCGAACTGGCGGACTGGTCGAAGGACGAAGGCAAACATGGCGGGCTCACAAACGGTAAAGTGAGAAAAATCGGAACATCAGGAAAAGTATCGGCAGGTGCGTGAGCGTGCCTGGAGAGTGATGCACTGCTGTCATGGCAGGATGCGGTGGCCCCTTGTCAACGAGGCGAAAGCGGGTAATTTAGAGGGTCCGCCAGCGAACAGTTTTGAACGCTTGCGGGTCTTTGCCGATAGCTGTCAGTTGGTTTGCTGGCAGCTTCCCTTGGCGGCGTAGCTCAGTTGGTTAGAGCAGCGGAATCATAATCCGCGTGTCGGGGGTTCGAATCCCTCCGCCGCTACTTTTCTTTCGATCTGTCGTAGTCACGGGCGGCTCGCCTGTGGATTTTTATCTAACGACTCGTGACAGGCGGGCCGCCTGTCGCTACGGATCTCTCGCCTTGATGAAATCTTGATACGGGCGGCCCATCATTTGACGCCCATTTGAGATTGATCCTGCGATATTTAAGGTGGCGAGCCAAGAAGTTGCTGGCCATCTTTCTAGGAGAAATCGCAGTGTCTGATTTTATCGTGTTATCCCTGGCGGCAGGCTTTGCCGTACTTTCCGTGCTTTTGATTGTGCTCTGTGAGCGCTTGATGGGAGGAAAGTCATGAACGGTGTGGAGGTCATCGCGCTGGTGTTGTCGCTGGGCGCTTTTATTTACCTGGCAGCCGCGCTGCTGAAGCCGGAGTGGTTCGCATGAACGCAAATGCGTGGATTCAACTTTTGATTTATCTGGGTGTGCTGGTCGCGCTGGTGAAGCCTTTGGGCGGCTTTATGGCACAGGTCTATGAAGGGAAACCGTGTGGGCTAGACCGCTGGTTGGGCTGGTGCGAGCGCGGAATTTACCGTGTTGCAGGGATCGATCCCAAAGAGGAAATGAGTTGGCGGCAATACGCGGTTGCTTTATTGGCATTCAATGCGTTGGGATTCGTCGCCGTGTATGCGTTGCTGCGATTCCAGGAATCATTGCCGCTCAATCCTCAGGAGTTTCTCAATACGACGCCCGATTTGGCGTTCAACACGGCGGTGAGTTTTGCCTCGAACACCAACTGGCAAAGTTACGGCGGTGAAACGACACTCAGCTATCTGTCGCAGATGCTGGGGCTGACGGTGCAAAATTTTGTGTCGGCGGCGTCGGGCATGGCTTTGCTTGTAACACTGATTCGTGGACTCACGCGGCGCACGACCAATTCCATCGGCAACTTTTGGCAGGACTTGGTGCGATCGACGGTTTACATTCTCTTGCCGTTGTCGGTGGTAGTGGCCGTGGTGTTGATGTCGCAAGGGGTGATTCAGAATTTCAAACCCTATCAAGATGTTGCGCTGGTTGAATCGGCAACGAATGCTGACGGTGAACCCGCGACACAACAACTTGCCATGGGTCCGGCGGCTTCGCAGATTGCGATTAAGCAGTTGGGAACCAACGGCGGCGGTTTCTTCAATGTCAACTCCGCTCATCCTTACGAGAATCCGACACCGCTGTCGAACTTCGTTGAGATGCTGGCCATCCTGCTGATTCCCGCGGCGTTGTGTTACACCTTCGGCGTGATGGTCGGTGACCGGCGGCAAGGTTGGGCGCTCTTGGCCGTGATGTTCGTGATCTTCGTGCCGATTACCGTCGGTGCGATCGTCGCCGAGCAGTCCGGCGTGCCGCAGTATGCCGGGATGGGTATCGACGATCAGGCTTCTGTTGGGCAATCCGGCGGCAACATGGAAGGGAAAGAGGTCCGCCATGGAATCGTGAATTCCGCGCTGTGGGACACGGCGACGACGGCCGCCTCGAATGGCAGTGTCAATGCGATGCACGATTCCTTCACGCCACTCGGCGGGCTGTTACCCTTGTGGCTGATGCAACTCGGTGAGGTCATTTTTGGCGGTGTGGGGAGCGGGCTGTATGGGTTGTTGATCTTTGCGATTGTGGCCGTGTTCATCGCGGGGCTGATGGTTGGTCGCACTCCGGAATATCTCGGCAAGAAAATCGAAGCCTTCGAGATGAAAATGGCTTCGCTCGTGATTCTGATTCCTCCGTTGGTGGTGCTGATCGGCACGGCTTGGGCGGTGTCGGGTCCAGGTTTGGAATACACCTCTGGCGAGGAAATGAAGGGGAACCTGAATAATCCGGGTGCCCATGGATTTTCGGAAGTGCTCTATGCGTTTTCCTCAGCGGGCAACAACAACGGTAGTGCGTTCGCGGGACTCACCGCCAATGAGCCGTTTTACAACACGGCGTTGGGGCTGGCGATGCTCGCATCGCGATTTTGGCTGATGATTCCCACGCTGGCGATTGCCGGTTCACTCGCTCGCAAAAAGTATACGCCACCCAGCGCCGGCACTTTGCCCACGCATCAACCGCTGTTTGTGATTGTGTTGGTGAGCACCGTGCTGTTGGTGGGCGCTTTGACGTTTGTTCCCGCCCTGGCGCTTGGACCAATTGTCGAACATTTGCAAATGATTACCCTTTAGAAAGAACTGGCGTACAAACACGCCAAACCATGACTAACACACATAAAGCACGACCTTTATTCGACCCAGCAATACTACGGCGGGCGATTTTCGACTCGTTTCGCAAACTCGATCCGCGCCGGCAACTCCGCAACCCGGTGATGTTCATCGTGTTCGTGGGTAGCATTTTGACGACCGGGTTGGGCATTCACGCGCTGTTGGGCGAGGGAGAAGAACCCGCCAGCTTTATTTTTGCCGTGTCCGCTTGGCTCTGGTTCACGGTGTTGTTTGCGAACTTCGCCGAGGCGATGGCCGAGGGACGCGGCAAGGCCCAGGCCGATACTCTACGTTCGACGCGGCAGGATGTGCAGGCCAAAAAACTTGATAGTCCCTATTACAGTTCCGTGCATCATGCAACTTCGGCATCGGCTTTGCGAAAAGACGACGTGGTGTTGGTCGAGGCCGGCGAGTTGATTCCCAGCGATGGTGAAGTGATCGAAGGAGTGGCGAGCGTTGACGAAAGCGCGATCACGGGTGAAAGTGCGCCGGTGATTCGCGAGAGTGGCGGCGACCGCAGTAGCGTGACCGGCGGCACGCGCGTGCTTTCCGATTGGCTGGTCGTGCGCGTGACGGCGAAACCGGGCGAAACATTTCTGGACCGCATGATTTCGCTGGTGGAAGGTGCGAAACGGCAAAAGACGCCGAACGAAATCGCGCTCAATATTTTGCTCGCCGCGATGACGATTGTGTTTCTCGTCGTGTGCGCGACTTTGTTGCCCTACTCCAAGTACAGCGTTCTTGCCGCGGGACAGGGGACGCCGATCACGGTCACGGTGCTGGTCGCGCTGTTGGTCTGCTTGATTCCGACCACGATTGGCGGCCTGCTTTCGGCCATCGGCATTGCCGGGATGGATCGTATGATTCAGGCGAACGTGATCGCCATGTCGGGCCGGGCCGTCGAAGCGGCGGGCGATGTTGACGTCCTGCTATTGGACAAGACCGGCACGATCACGATGGGCAATCGCCAGGCGGTGGAATTGATTCCCGCCCCCGGTGTGACGGCCGAGACACTGGCCGGCGCGGCGCAATTGGCATCGCTGGCCGATGAAACGCCCGAGGGCCGTAGCATTGTCGTACTCGCGAAAAACAAATACGGTTTGCGTGGCCAAAGCATGCAAGACCTTAACGCCACGTTCATCCCCTTCACGGCTCAAACCCGCGTGAGCGGAGTCGATTTGAATGGCCGCCAAATCCGCAAGGGTGCGACCGACAGCATCGAGCGGTTTCTGGGTGAGAACGGCGGCACTTTGCCGACTGGCGTGCGGCAGTCCGTCGAGCAGGTTGCCAAGCTGGGAGGAACGCCATTGGTGGTTGCTGAAGGAAGCAACGCCTTGGGTGTGGTTTATCTAAAAGACATAGTCAAGGGGGGCATTAAAGAGCGCTTTGGCGAACTTCGTCGCATGGGCATCAAGACGGTGATGATCACCGGCGATAACCCGCTCACGGCCACCGCCATTGCCGCGGAAGCGGGGGTCGATGATTTTCTCGCTGAAGCCACGCCAGAAGCCAAGTTGAAAATGATCCGCGAGTATCAAGCTGGCGGACGGTTGGTAGCGATGACCGGTGACGGCACGAACGACGCGCCGGCGCTGGCACAGGCCGACGTGGCCGTGGCGATGAACTCCGGCACCCAAGCGGCCAAGGAAGCGGGCAACATGGTCGACCTTGATTCCAACCCGACGAAGCTGATCGAGATTGTCGAGATTGGCAAGCAATTGCTCATGACGCGCGGTGCGCTCACGACCTTTAGCTTGGCGAACGACGTGGCCAAGTATTTCGCGATCATTCCGGCGGCATTCGCCACGACTTATCCAGTTTTGGAACGGCTTAACATCATGGGCTTGGCCACGCCGAGCAGTGCGATTCTGTCGGCGGTGATTTTCAACGCGATCATCATCATCGGGCTTGTGCCGCTGGCCTTGCGTGGAGTGCCTTACCGGGCGGTGGGTGCCGCGCGAATGTTGCGCGACAACTTGCTCGTGTACGGTCTCGGCGGTTTGATCGTTCCCTTTATCGGTATCAAAGCCATCGACATGCTGCTGGTGACATGTGGATTGGCTTAAGGAGTTTTTAGTTATGAAAGTTCTACGTGAATCCTTGGTTGTGTTCGTGATCCTCACGTTGCTGACCGGTGTTGCCTACCCACTGGCGATCACGCTCATCGGGCAGGTTGCTTTTTCGCATCAGGCCAACGGCAGTTTGATTGAACGCGATGGGAAGGTGTTAGGTTCCGAATTGATCGGACAGACGTTTGCCAGTCCGGGCTATTTCTGGAGTCGGCCGTCGGCGGCTGGTTATAACGGTGGGGCATCGACGGGCAGCAATCTGGGGCCAACTAACCCTGCGCAGCTTGACGCGGTGAAGCAGCGCGTTGCTGATCTCAAGAAAGCTCACGCAGGCGACGACGCCCTAGTGCCCATCGATTTGGTGACCGCATCAGCGAGTGGGCTGGACCCGCACATCAGCTCGGCGGCGGCCAAGTATCAAATTGCTCGTGTGGCTGATGCTCGCAAGTTGGACGAACAGCAAGTCCGTGATCTTGTTATCACGCACACCGAAGGCCGTACGTTGGGTCTGCTCGGTGAGCCACGGGTCAACGTCCTGAAACTCAATTTGGCGTTAGACAGTCTCGCGCCATGATCACCATGTGGACTTAAACGCTTCTTTGCCATGTTTTCTCAATGCGGCCTGACGAACTCGCGGTACGATACCTCACCACACGAAGAAAGACCTGAGGAACGGTGTTTTCCAGATGTCTGGCAAAAACTCAAGGCTTGGTTCCTCGAACGGATCGACTTTCCCGGCAAATGGCCGGAGAATAAATCGCGGCGAAGAAAGTACAATATTAGAGGAGCCCACCGATTCTCAAACTTCACGCGAACAATGAATGAACGGCGAACGCCCCAATCCTGACAGCCTGCTTGCCCGTGTGGTGGAGGAGGAGATTCGCGCTAAGCGGGGTAAGCTCCGCATCTTCTTTGGCTATGCCGCGGGGGTCGGCAAGACCTTTGCCATGCTCTCAGCCGCCCAGCGGGAAAAAACTGCTGGCGTGGAAGTGGTGGTGGGATATGTCGAACCCCACGGCCGGCCCGAAACCGAGGCGTTGCTAGAGGGATTGGAAGCCCTCCCTACTCGTGCCATGCCGTACCGGGGAGTTACGCTCCGCGAGTTTGATCTCGACGGGGCTTTGCAGCGTCACCCCGAGCTGATTCTTGTTGACGAGTTGGCACATACCAACGTCGAAGGCTCGCGGCACGCCAAGCGTTGGCAAGATGTCGAGGAATTGCTGGAAGCGGGCATCGACGTCTGGACAACGCTCAATGTTCAACACATCGAAAGTCTCAATAATGTGATCGCTCAGATCACGGGGATTATCATCCGCGAGACGCTGCCGGATGCCGTGCTCGAACGCACCGATGAGTTTGAGTTGATTGATCTCACCCCCGAAGAACTTGTCGAGCGTTTGCAAGCAGGCAAGATTTATCTGCCGCAACAAGCGGCGCGGGCGCTGCAGAATTTTTTCTTGAAAGGGAATTTGGTCGCGCTCCGCGAGCTGTCGTTACGACAAGCTGCCCACCGGCTCCATCGCGACGTGGAAGAAGCCCGGTACGAGCGCTCCGCCATTACGCCCTGGTTGACTTCGGAACGGCTGCTGGTTTGCGTGGGGCCGAGTCCGTCGAGTGCCCACATCGTGCGCAGCACCAAGCGGCTTGCCGTGTCGCTGGGAGCGGAATGGTTGGCGGTTGCAGTAAATGTAGGTGCCGAGGGAGCGGACGCCGAGCGCAACTGGGAACTCACGGGTCGCAATCTCAGGCTGGCGGAGAATTTGGGGGCCGAGACGCATACGCTGATTGGACGATCAGTGGCGGATACCCTTCTGGAATTTGCTCACGAGCGGAATGCTTCCAAGATCGTCGTGGGCAAAACGGCCATGCCATGGTGGAAACGCCAGTTTTTCGGCACCATCGTGGACGAGCTGCTCAAAAAAGCAGGCGAGATCGACGTTTATGTTGTCTCTGGCTCCGCGACCGAAGCGCCACCGAACGTTAAGCAACGATCCCGATCAACTTATTCCTGGCGCGACTATCTCTTAGCTGGCAGTGTTGTGGCTGCGTGTGGACTTTTGGGGTGGGCAGCGTATTTTTTTGCATTAGAAGAAGCCAACATCGTTATGATCTTTTTGGCCGGTGTGGCTCTGGTGGCAACGCGCTGGGGCCGAGGCCCCGCCATCGCGGCGGCCATCGCGAGCGTGATGCTGTTCGACTTTTGCTTTGTCCCGCCGTATTTTACGTTTGCGGTAAGCGATACGGAGTATGTCATTACCTTCATCGTGATGTTGGGCATCGGTCTGTTGATTAGTGGACTCGCATCTCGACAACGGAGTCAACTCCGAGCTTCTCAGCGGCAGGAACACCGCACGGGGCAACTGTTTCGCATGACGCGCCAGCTCAGCGAGCTTTCGGGTACAGAGTTTCTCGTTCGCACGGCGGCCCGCCAAATCGTGGAAATCTTTAGTGGAGAGGTTGTGCTCTACGTCCGCGAGACGGACGGAACTCTTTCCCTGAGACATGGCGAAGGGAGCGCACTTGTCGAGCAGGAAATTAATCGTGACGTTGCGCGCTGGGTGGCCGACAACGGCAAAATTGCCGGTGCCCAGACCGATACTCTGCCGAATGCCACGGCCTTATTTGTGCCGCTCATCGGGTCGCGGGGAACGGTGGGTGCGATGGGCGTGCGACCCAAGGATGCCCATCGCTTTCTCGATCCCGATCAGCTTCGCTTGCTGGAAACATGTGCGAGCCTGATTGCCTTGTCGCTGGAGCGCGACGAGTCGATTCTCCAAGCTCATTCAGCACAATTGCAGATCGAAACCGAAAAACTGCGTAATTCGCTGTTGAGCGCGGTGTCGCACGACATTCGCACGCCGCTGGCCAGCATCGCCGGGGCGAGCAGCACGTTGGCCACCGCCTCGGACTCTTTGTCAGCGGAGACTCGGGCGGATTTGTTGGCATCTATCAATGAAGAAGCCGAACGACTTTCGCGGCTCGTGGAGAATCTGCTCCATATGACCCGCCTTTCCAGCGGCAAGGTCGAGACCGATCGCCAGTGGCATCCCGTGGATGAGATTATAGGTTCCGCATTGACGCGGATGGAGCGACAGCTCGCCGGTCGTGAGATAGAAACTCATTTGGATGAGCAATTGCCGCTGGTCCACGTTGATTCGATCCTCATGGAGCAATTGCTCGTGAATCTGATCGACAATGCGACCAAGTATTCTCCTGAAGACTCGACCATTGAGGTGTCGGCAAGTAACAGTGGCACAAGTATCGTCTTTGAAGTTGCCGATCATGGGCGTGGCTTCGAGGCGGGTGATGAGCAACTCGTGTTTGACTTGTTTTATCGAGGTAGCAGCGCGAAACCGGATCAGCGTGGCACGGGGATCGGTTTGGCCATCTGTCGTGCGATTGCCGAGGTCCATGGTGGTAAGATCGAAGCCCAGAATCGCCCGGATGGCGGGGCCGTGGTACGCGTGACGTTGCCCTGCACGGAAGCACCGCCACAAGTCGTCGAACGGAATATGGAGTCCGCCGCGCCATGAGTTTGTCCGACCCGTTGATCGCGATCATCGAGGACGAAACGCCGATTCGGCGCTTCCTGCGTGCGTCGTTGTCGGTCGAAGGTTTTCGCGTGATTGAAGCGACCACGATCGAGGAGGGGCTGCGTGTCGTGACGCAGCAAATGCCAGCCTTGGTGCTGCTTGACCTTGGGCTTCCCGATGGCGATGGGATTGATCTTGTGCGGCAGATTCGGGAGTGGTCGGCACTGCCGATTGTTGTCATCTCAGCCCGTGGCCAGGAGGATTCCAAAATCGCGGCTCTTGATGCGGGCGCGGACGACTATCTCACCAAGCCGTTTGGTGTCGGCGAATTACTGGCACGGATGCGAGTCGCCTTGCGCCACTCCGCGCGGTCGCTTGCTGGAGAGCCTGCCGATGTTGTTGTGGCGGTCGGCGATCTCAAAATTGATCTCGAGCGACATGTTGTTTCCAAGAGCGAGCAAGAAGTGAAGCTCACGAAGATCGAGTTTGATTTATTGGCGGTGCTGGCGCGAAATTTGGAAAAAGTGGTGACGCATCGGCAGCTTCTCAAGGAAGTTTGGGGGCCACACGCCGTTCACGAGCCGCATTACGTCCGCGTGTTTATGGCCAACCTGCGTAAGAAGCTGGAGAACAATCCCAGCCGTCCGGAACTGTTGATCACCGAGCAAGGGGTCGGTTACCGCTTGAGGGAACGACCAGGCGGGCAAGATTTGCGGAATTGATGGCGGAGATTATCGTTTGCGTTTTGACCGCCTCAGTAGCGCCGGCAGCGTGAGTAGTAAGCTAGCCAGAGTGATTGGTTCAGGCACGGCGTGCGAATCAGAAGTTAACAAATTGCTACCGCCGAATTGTTGCTGCCAAACGAGAAAGTCGCGGCCATCCACGTCGCTATCGCCGTCGGCATCGCCTCGGTAGTGTTCAGCAAAGGCGAGAGTGCCGTAGCCGAGTTGCCAAGCGGCTAGGTCGCCCGCGTCGACATCGCCATCTTCGTCGAAGTCGGCGGCTAGGGGATTTTCTACCTGGATCCATGCTTCGTACATAGCCAAGCCAGCGTTTTTGCCGAGGTCATGGTAATACGAGATGGGGCGGGAAATGGCGAACTGATTCTCGAACGTGACCGACATGTCAGCGTTCAAGCCATAGAAATCGTTCCAGGCGTAGCCAGTGGCGTTGAGGCTGGTTGGCCCGCTGCCTGAAGTTTCCTCCAAGATATTAGGTTGCAACGCACGAAAAGCTTGCCACCATGCGTTATCAAAATAGCCGTTGCGGATATAACCCCAGTCGTCGCGGTACTGGCCTTCGTAGCCGTCGAGCGGACTTTCCGATCCCTGGCCGTTGGGGCCGACAATTTTGTAATCGGGTACCGAGGAGTGAAAGTCGACAAACAGGTCGAGTGAGTTGCCGGGGGTCGCGGCGGCATCGTCTTTCATCGCTTCCCCGTTAAGCTTTTGTTCGGTACGGAGCGGGCTGTCCCAATCGGCACCGCTCACCGGCCCCGGACGCCAGAAGCCGTTGGAGTCGTTCGTGGGATGCTGCAACATCGAACGGGTGAGCCCCGCGGCTCGTCCAGAAGCGTTGAGCGTGGGATAGGCGAAGAACTCGGCTTGGTCACGAAGCGCGGCTGCGCGCGGATCGTCGGAGATTAGCCAATCGATGAGACCTTCGTAGGTATAGATGCCGAGAGTTTCAGAGGCATGCTGCCCGGTGACGAACATGGCCTTTCTCTTGGGAGTGGCTGAGTCGGTCGCGGGATTGGTGATGCGGTAAGCGAACAGGTCGCGGGCTGACTGGGGTCGGCCGAGCTCGTCGGTTCCGGCCGGTGCCTGACCGATCACCCCATTCGAATCGCCGGAGGCCGTCGGCGCGGCCCAGGGAGAAGCGAGGACATTCTGAGTATGCGTCACGCTACGGCTATAGCTGTAAGGGAAGGCATAGGCGACATAGACTTCGTCTTGCGTGAAGGGTGCATTCAAGCGAAAAGTGTAGCGATCATTGGCCGGATTGGCGTTCGCGGTGCTGAGTGTGTTGTTGGCGCGCGGAAAATACTGCCAGTTCTCGCCATCGTAAGAGTAGACCATCTCGTGATCGTAAAGTTCGTGATCGGTTTCGATGCTTGTGTCGTCGCAGCAAGAGCCGTCGCCGGCAAATTCTCCGTTGACTGAAAATGTCAGGTTTTGGTTCTGAACGCCGCTAGCTTTGAAGTAGAGCCAACGCCAATGATCGTCGCCCAAATTGAAGCCACCGCCAGCGAACGAATCACGTCCGACGAGATTGACGGTGCTGCCGGTGACCGTGTAACTCTTGAGTGAAGCGGAATCAAAGTTGGCATCGAGCGTGACCACAGCCTGCGCGCGGCTTCCCGCCAGTAGCACAAGCCCCATGGCGATCGAGAACCCATAATGAAAACGCAACTGCATACTTTGCCTCGATCCATGGAATTCAGATTACCAAGCAGCAATAAACAAAGCTGTCGGCTATCTTCAGTTGTCGTTCATGGTGGAGTTGAGCACAAATGGTCTTGCGCAAAACCGCCAAAGAAGTGCGCGGAGGGCGTGTGCTGACGCGAATGCGACAAATTACAGGAGGCAAACAGCCGACCGCCGCCGCGCGACAAGAATCGCAAGCGATGCCATTGCCCAAACTCCAAGAGTCAGCGAGGCAGGTTCAGGCACCAGAATGGCTGACAGAGGTGGCGTGGTGTCGTATTGTTCCTGCCACAACTCTAAATCGGCGCTCGTGAAGGGATTGGGAGATTCGCCGCGTTGCCATTTGAGAAAGTCGTTGCCATCGATGTCGCCGTCGCCGTCGAAATCGGCTGATGGGGGTTCGGGCGCGACGAGCGTGAAACTTGTGCCGGCGTTATTGATGAAAGTCGCGGCTCCGGCTGTGAGAACGTAGTCGGCGAGATTGGTCGTACTTTGCGCACTTGCCGCTCCCGTGAAGAGGAGTGCTTGTAGGGTTGTGCTTGGTAGCGCGATGTCCACCGGTGGTCCAAAAATTCCATTCGCGTCATTGGCCGTGTTACCCGTGGTGGAGCCAGTAAAGCCAGCGCCGCCCCAACTCAAGCTCCAGTAAATGGTGCTGCCGTTGTTGTTCGTAAAACGAACCTGTCCAGCAGCGAGATAAGAGGTGGGAATCGGATCCATAATGAAATCCGCGACTACGGGGATGTCGGTATAGTTAGTAAAGTTGGGGGTCGCTATGAGCACGCGGCTTCCCAAGGCACTGTTGGCCACACTTGTCGTTGGGTCGTCAAGCAGCACTGGGGTCGCGCCAGCCGAGTCGTATGCTCGAATGGCTGAACTACTAAGAACACTTTGTCCACCACTCCGCATCCGCAACTGGATCGCTTGGGCCGTGGTATCGCCGTTGACGCCGCCGATGATCTGCTCGATCTGCATCAAGTGAAACGCTGCTTGAGCAGAATTAGTGGCGATACACAAATTACCCACCATTAAGAGCATGACAACACGGCAAGTCGTGTATACTAAACTTATGCGTAGCGTTTTATTGCTCATTTGTTGGTCGCTCATGTTCGTGGTGGGGTGCGATGCCGTCCGCGATAAGCTCACGGATGCTGATGGTCGGCCTTTTGATTTATGGGGAAATCGCGAGAAGGCTGCCGCTACGGTCTTGATTTTCACACGTTCCGATTGCCCCATTTCCAACCGCTATGCTCCTACGGTACGCTCCCTGCATAGTACGTATCAAGAGCGGGGAGTGGATTTCTTTCTTATCTATATTAATCCACGGGAAACGAGCAGCTCAATCCGGCAGCATCTGGAAGAGTACCAATACCCATGTCAGGGGGTATATGATCCCTGGCATGAATTGGTCAAAATGACGGGGGCTACCGTGACCCCCGAGGCGGTTGTGTTCGACGCGGAGCGAAAAATCGCCTATCGGGGCCGAATCGACGATCTGTACGTCAGTTTTGGCCAAGCCCGGCCCGCGGTGACCACCCACGACTTGGCCGACGCCCTGGTAGCCGTCTTGGCCGGGAAAACCGTGGCCGAGCCGGTGACCAAAGCGGTGGGCTGTTCTATCGGCGACCTCGCGCCGCGGAAGTAAACTGAACTGCATGTGCTGCCGCCACGCCTGGTTATTGTGTTTGCCAATTCCGCTCCTGGTGGGCTGTCGGAACTCCGCTGACACGCCAGCGCAGTCGGTAACATACTATCGCGACATCGCACCCCTGCTGTCCGAGCACTGTGCGAATTGCCATCGTCCTGGCGAAGCGGCCCCGTTTAGTTTGTTGACGTATGAAGACGCGCAAACGCGCGCGGGTCAAATCGCCGAGGTGACGGCCAGCCGCTTCATGCCGCCGTGGTTGCCGGAAGTTGGTCATGCCGTGTTTGACGGTGAAAGGCGCTTGAGCGACGAGGAGCTCGTCGTGCTCGCCGCTTGGGCTGGCGCTGGCGCACCGGCGGGTGATCCCAGCGATGCTCCCGCACCCCCGCAGTTTGCGATGGGTTGGCAGTTGGGCCAGCCCGATCTCATTTTGGAAAGCCCGGCGTTTGAACTGCCCGCGGCCGGGGCCGACCAGTTTCGCAATTTTCTGCTGACTGTCCCAGCGGGCCTGGATCGCTGGGTGCGTGCCGTGGAGCTGCGTCCCCAGCATCCGCAGATCACGCATCATGCGCGGTTGGGAATTGATGCGACGAATGAATCGGCAAGACGCGATGCCGCCGATCCCGTGCCTGGTTACGTGGGGATGGCTTGGGGCCAAGACCCGCCGGGGCAACTCATCACTTGGACGCCCGGCATGTTGCCGGATGAAGGAACCGAGGGAGCCGCGTGGCAACTCACCCCCGATGCGAAGTTGGTGTTGCACACACACCTGCAACCCTCGGGCAAACCAGAAACCGTGCGCTTTCGGGTGAGATTTTATTTTGCCGCGGGCCCACCGAGCGTGGAGCCGCTGATCTTGCGGATCGGTAGCCAGGACATTGATATCCCTGCTGGTGAGTCACGGCACTTGGTCCGCGATTCGTATGAACTGCCGATCGACGTGGATGCGAATTTTGTATTTCCCCATGCCCATTCGCTCTGCCGCGAGATTCTGGTGCGTGCAGAGCCACCAGAGGGACCGGCGCAAACGCTGATTGCCATTCGACGGTTCGACGAGAATTGGCACGACAAATATCGATTTCAAAAACCGATTCGTTTGGTTCGAGGGACAAAGTTAATTACCGAATTTGTTTACGACAACACATCTGAGAATATTCGCAATCCCCACAATCCACCCCAACGTGTCGTCTACGGTTCAAACGCGGACGACGAAATGGCGGACGTTTATTTGCAAGTGACTTCCGTTAATCCCAAGCAGCGGGCCGTGCTGGCCGAGCATCACGACAAATACGAATTGCAATCGAAGCTGGTCGGTTATCGCAAAACACTCGAATTGCATCCCGATGATCCTTGGAGTCGCGAGGCGCTCGCTTCGTGTTACGTCGCCGCTGGTCAGCCAAGGCAGGCAATTGAGCTGCTAGAAATGCAAACCGAATTGCTCGCGGATTCGCCGCAAGCGACGGTCATCTTGGGAATGGCCCATTTGGCAGTGGGCGATGCCGAGGTTGCGGAAGACCAATTGCGGCGGGCCTTGGAGGACGATGAGGAATCGCCGCTGGCTTGGCTTGGTTTGGGACAAGTGCTGGTTGCGAGCAAACAACCGGCAGAAGCAGAAACAGCTTTTCGGCGTGCCGTGGAATTAGCACCGCGCTTGATGGTCGCACGGCTTGATTTAGTTGACTTGTTAGTGGCCCAGGAGCGTTGGGCCGAAGCGATCGAGCAGTGTGAAGCTGCGATTCAATTCGCCCCCACCGAGCAGCAGCCGCATTTGAAGCTGGCAAATATATATGCCCGACAGCAGCGCTACGACGAAAGCTTGGAGCACTTCCAAGCCGCGCGAGAGTTGGCACCGTTTGTATATTCGCCCCAGGCTTCGCTTGCCATAGCCTGCTATCAATACGGCGATGAAGCGAAAGCTGAACAATTGCTAGGTGAAGCGGCACGAGAGTATCCGAGCGATCCCGTGCCGCATTGCTTTCTCGGCCAGATCGCGCGCCGGAATGGGAATGTACAAGTGTCTCGTCAGGAGTTGGCACAGGCCACGGAGTTGCCCTTGCCGTCAACTTGGCCCGCAAGTCACGTGCGGCAGTTTCTGATTTTGGTTTACACGGAGCAGTTGCAATTGGCCCAGGAACTTGAGGACACGGAGTTTGCCCGCCGTGTGGCATCAGCGTGGTTGAAGTTGGAACCCGAGAATGTGGGTCTAAAACAACTTTTGCATGATCTCGGTCGTTAGTCAGTCCACGACGGCTAGAAACACGGCCTCGGGGCGAGGCCGGCTAACGCGTTGGCATTTCTTTGCGATTTGATAACAATGGAAGTTATGAAATCGCTGACGCAAGAACTCTGGATGAACGTGCCCGAACGGCGTGCGATTGTGTCGATTCATGAAGACGTGATACGGCTGGTCGCCGAGAGTGGTGTCCAGGAAGGGCTGGTGTTGGTGAACACCAAACCTACTTGGGATACTCTTGATTTCTCGGAGAAAACCATCGCCGCCAAAACCAACCCCTAAGCGTCCCAAAAGTATTATACCACCGGAACTTAGCTCAATTTATGGTGAAATTGCTAGGACGGCTACCGAGCTTCGTGCGCAAAACTTGACTCACCTGGAAGTTTGCGACCATCTAAACAAACTCGGCTTTATGACCTGCCCCCGGGTAGGGAACCAATCCTTAAGTTAGTGTTGGACCTGTTCCAACGCCAGCCTGCTTCGTTCGCTGAGGCGTAGCCGAAGCGAATGA
>JAWXAV010000106.1:0-9124 GCA_034439695.1 Bythopirellula sp.
AGTTCGCGCGCGAACTCACCGAGCGTCGCCACTTTGCCAACGCCAAACACAACCCGCGTCGCCGATTCAAACTTGGCTGCGGTCATAAGTCCATTCATGAGGAAGGGGAAGGGAGGGGGCTATCTCAGTTCAGCCACCTGTAACGCACGGTTGCGATACAGAAATTCAATAAGATTGCCTTCGTGGGGTTGGAGCCAATCCACCTGCGGAGTGGGAATCGGCCCAAGATTCAAGCGGTCAATATGGGTCGCGGCGATCAAATCGTTACGGAAGGATTCGTCGTCGGTGATCACCGTGCCAACGAGCGTGGAACCAATCTTCGCGAGCATATCATTTTGTGGACAACGCACCACACTGGCCATGGGAAACATATACTCGACATTCGCGGCAGGCGAATCGGGACTGTCACATTCCAGGATCGTCGGTCGTAGATAGTCACACGTTTCACGCTCAATGAGTCGTGGTCCGTACTTGGCCGTCGCATGGCGCGCGGCACCAGTTTCCACAAACTTCTCCAGCGACTTCCACACCGACGGCGCGACTTTCGGCGTGGTGAAGGCTGCCAGCCCCGCCTTCGGATCGTTGGGAGGCAACACGTCGATCGGCCCCAATTTCTCGGCAATCGCGTCGGCTATTTCTTTGGTATGGCGCGAAGCGTAGATGCTCGAACAGTTGATGCAACTCCGCCCGCCATTGCGGTAGACACTATCGACCATCATATCGACATAGCTCGGCCAATCGTCGACAACATCATCGCCCAAGAGAATTTTGCTGTAACCGGGGCCATGCACTTGAACCTGGGGGTTGCCAGCATATTGCTCGATGGTTTGTGGCCCGCCAAAAATCATGCTGCGACGACAACTGGCTAGCAGCGCGCCACCAAGTTCCCCACCCGGACCAGGGTATATCGAGATCGCTTCGCTCGGAATTCCCGCCGCGGTCATCGCGGCTGCCACGCGGAACGGCGTCCATGGCTCTTGCGAACCAGGCTTGAGCGCGAGACCAATTTGCAGAGCAATCACTGGCAGCCAGAGAGTATGAACGCCTGGTGAATTCGAGGGGAGCACCGCACCGAGGGCATCAGTTTGAGCTTGATAACTCACCGTGACGCCGCGTCCTTCATCGCCATAGCCGCGTGCGAGAATATCTAGGTCCAAGCCACGCGTCAGCGCGGCAAGAATTTTATCGATGTTCTTGAGCACAAAGGCGTTTTTGGTAAGGTTCGCCTGCACCATCGCTATAGGCATTCCCGTGGTGGCGGACGTTTGTGCCACGAAGTCACTCGGTGATTGCTGACTATCGCCCACTGTGAGCGTGCCATGCTCAAACAACTCGGCGGCACGTTGGCAGCGTTCGATCAACTCGGCGGGCGACAGTGATCGCAAAACCTCGCGCGCCCGCCGCGCTAGCTTGGCATCACGACGAATGATCCCCGCGCCAACGGTGTTCACTTTGGCCACGGTTTCGCCCGTAAGGAAATGCTTGATTTCCTCCACCTCAAGCGACTCGTACGGCTGACCCCAGCGGATAGCGGGAAGGGTGATCATGTATTACTCAAGAATGGACGTGTGCTTTGGACTCATCAACTTCGACCCAAGTGCAAAGCTCTTCGGCAGCATCCTGGTCGACAGCAAATTCATAGCTTTGTGAGGGTGACGGTATCGACTCGCCTGATTGCTGCATTAATTCCAAATGCATTTCAATGGCTTCAGAAATCATCTGCCGAGCGTGCTCCACGGTGGTCCCCGTCGCGACGCAGCCAGGCAAATCGGGAACGTCAACACTGTACCCCGTGCCGGTCCGCCGAATTATAACTAGATAACGCATAACAGCTATTCCTCGGTTAGGCCTGCCTGTCGAAGGATCGACGCAGCAGTCTTTGGATGCAACTCATCACCTGGCTTGCCTGCAACCGTCACTGTTCCTTTTTTTGAAGCATGTTGCAGTTGACGATGACTGCCTCGTTGTCGGACCTGATACCAACCATGTCCTGCAGCCTTCGCAATACCTCACGAACTTTCATTTAATACACGCCCACGGTCGTCGATTCCGCTAAGCGATGGAATGGCCGAACACCGCTGACTCCGTCCCAGGGATACTGTGCGGACGGCGGTTCACGTTCGCCTTCGTCGCGTTCCAAAAATCCGGGAACAAAAAACTCCTTGGTGAGTGTTGTCAACTTCACGCGGCCCGTTTCGCCGTAGCCCACGATGCGATTCGTTTCGTCGAAATCGACGACCTCGATCACAGCCCGGGGTTGGGGGGCATGATAGGTAATTTTGAAGCCGTTGGCCTTTGTGACCGGTTCGCTACAGGCGAGTCCCATGAGCGTGTTGCCATAGGTGGGGGTCATATAGATGCCGCTCACCTCGGGTGGTCCGCCAAATAGCTCTTCCACGCAAAACTTGGTCCACTGCGGCGTGAACTCTGTGCCACCCGAAAATATGCCCGTGATCCCCATATCGGCGAGCGTCTTGCCGCGCTCTTCGAGTTCCAAGCACAAGGCTTCGATCAATTTCGGCGTGCCAAACATGCACTTCACATCATGTCCCGCGGAAAGAATCGTGATGGCTTGCTCGATGCAATGCTTTTTGTAAGCTTCGAGATGCTCCATCCAACCTTTTTTGATGAGCTTAATAACCCACCTAGGATCGAGGTCGATGCAGAAGCAAATCCCGCCCCGATGTTGAGCCAAATGCTCGACCGCCAAACGCAAACGGCGCGGCCCCGAGGGGCCAAGCATGAGCCAATTGCTTCCCTTGGGAAAATACTTGTCGGGAAGAGTCTCGCTAAACAGCGAGTAATCGGTGCGGAAATCATCAATCGCGATGCGGCTTTTCGGGATGCCTGTCGTGCCGCCCGTTTCAAACACATAAACCGGCTTGTCAGCTAAACCTTTGGGCACCCAACGCCGGACGGGTCCGCCACGGAGCCATTCGTCTTCAAACGAATCAAACTTCTTGAGATCGTCGTACGAGCGAATGTCTTTGAGAGGATCGAATTTGAGCTGCGCTTTCTGCTCTAGCCAAAATGGACACCCGGTCGACTCGTGGAAATGCCACGCCATCATTTCGACGGTGTGGCCATCGAGTGTTTCACGAGCGCGATCCAACAAATCAATAGGGACATCGACAGGAGTTGTCATGTAATTTTTGACGCAGGGCGGGAGAAGGCGGGTGAGTGCAGCAGGGTAAGCTTGCCACTTAAGCGGACGACAATCGCGTGAGCCACTCACGGCAAAAGCGTATCCAACTAAGGGACAAACTGCGTCAAGAACGCACTATTAACAATAACCGAGCCACTCGCGCATGGCAACGGGTGGTCAGCGCGGAGAATTCTCCGCCTAGACGCCTGAGACGGAACTGAGCGAGCAAAGCTTACGCCTGGTCGACTTGATTCGCCGGAGCGGGGCTGCTGCTCAATTGAGCGAGAACCTGAATCACGCCGTTGAGATGCGCCAGCCGGGGACCAAAGCGATCCACAAACTCGTTGAGCACGAACTCGCCGTCGGCCAATTCGTCGGCGGTATCGTTAATCTCATCGGTCATCCGCTCCAAGTACTCAACTTGGACGCGGCTGAGTGCCTCGGCCGCATTACGGCAAGCTTCCGCGAGGCGCGGATTCGCGTTGCGCCATTGGTGGAGCTCCTGGGCACGCTGCTTTTGCTGCGTCCCCATCACGCAAACCAACTCTTCCAAAATCTCGTTCGTGCGATCCTGAGCAGCCAATACTTCTCGTAACAATTCAGAATGCTCGACCGACGCACCTGATGAAACACGACTAGAACTTCCGGCGCTCACGTCCACCTGGGTGAACATCGCGGGAATCGAATGACTTTGAGACATCGAAAAATCGTTTCCTTTCTCTGGATGCAATTCACCGCATCCCTCGCAGACTTCTTGGCTCACCCCACGTGAGCTTACCCTTGCGAATATCCTCTTGATTTTCTTTCTCGTGCAGCGAGTCGTCAATAAGTGATGATGAGATAAGAAAAGATCAGCACATTGATTAGGCTAATGCCCTTTGACACGCGGCTTGAGCGAGGACAGGAAGCAACCCCGAAAGGTTGGTGCCGCTGCCCTGGCTGTAGATTCCATTCTAATGAAACTTGAAAGAATTTCTAGCGATTGGCGCCTAATTCCTTTGTGTTTGACTGGTTAAAGTTGCCTCCCGTTTAGTCCCGATGAGGGTTACGCAATACGTTCTTAAGGCCGACTGGCACTCGGTCTGGCTGCCTCTGCGAATACCTCCCTGCTGGTCCACCAAAGTGTCTAAATCGTTGCCTGCCATTGGCTTTCTCACGGCCTTGGAAGACGCCCAACACGGCTTCTTCGGGGGGTATCTCGTACTCTCGGAACTGGGCCGCCCCCTGGAATTTCATTGCAGTACGCCGGTTTTGCCCAATCAGGCACAAAGAATTCTCTATGGAAAGACATTGTCCGCTTACGTGCTTGGCGATCTGATTGGGCAAACTTTGCTGGGCAAAAGCCAGCTACCAGTGCAAGCGGTACTCACCGACCAGCGCGAGATGCTGGGACTCACCCTCGTACGCGACGAAATTATAATCTGTGTCGAATCTAACGATCATGCCGAAGAAGGGTTAGAGGAATCCACGATTCCTCGTTTCACGCTGGGGGGCTACCGACTATTCGGCACGTCCACCTGCCTGTGGCAACCGAGTGAACAAGAACAGGCGCTGCGAAATTTGGCCGCGCACGTGGATTTGGCTGAGCCCTTTGAACGGATTCGGGAAGCAATCCGCGAAGCCCAGCGCGTGACCGACCAACCCACGGATGAACGTCATGACCGAGCCGATGCCGCTTGAACCGCAGTCGAGCGCGCACAAACGACCGGCCATCCATTCGATGTTCAGCGAATCGCTGAACATCACTTCCTCAGCGGCGAGTGTTTTCACCAACAATCTGTTTGCGATTCCAGCACCCGAATCCACGTCCGTCGATTGCGCGCTCGAACAACTGGCCGCGATCTTGGTACCATTGGCGTTTCCCAAGCTAAAAATCGTGAGTGTGATGTTCCCTGCGGGCAGCGCGATCCTTGGTCAAGAGGAACCGAAGCCCCAACAAATTGCCGCTGCGAGCGTACAGGTTTTGTTGCCGTTGACCACGCCGGTTGATGAATCGAACCAACCCCTTGAACCGCTGCGTCCCGTGTCCTGCACCCGCATACGTCCTCCGCGCGACGTGGTGAAGCTGGAAGATCGACTCTACTATTTACTGCAGCCGCCATTGGAGCAAATCTTTGCCAGTGCCACGCTCGATTTTCCCTTTCGGCCTTTCAAGTATCAATTTGACGGCGTGGCATTTCTCTATCCCCGCCACGAGGCGGTGCTTGCCGACGAAATGGGTTTGGGAAAAACGATGCAGGCCATCGTTGCGATGCGACTCTTGGCCCAGCAGGGTCACGTGCGGCGAGTACTGCTGGTCTGTCCCAAACCCCTGGTCACCAATTGGCAACGGGAATTCGCGCTGTGGGCACCGGAACTTCCGGTCACGGTGATTGAAGGGAAACAAGCACGGCGCGAATGGCTGTGGCAAAACGCAAAAGAAGGTGTGCTACTAGCCAATTACGAATCCTTGGTCCGCGACCGGGAATACCTTGTCGCCGTGGAAGAGCCCTTTGATTTGGCGGTGACGGACGAATCGCAGCGGATCAAGAATCGCGCCAGCACTACCAATGAAGTGGTCTGCTCGATACCGCGTCGCCGAAGCTGGGCGCTTACTGGTACGCCGATCGAAAACAGTGCCGAAGATTTGGTCGGCATTTTCGAGTTCGTGTCGCCCGGCTGTTTGCAGCCGCAGATGAAAATCTCGAACATTCGCAAGTCGGTGAGCGATTATGTCATTCGCCGGACGAAAGACCAAGTGCTCAAGGATTTGCCGCCCAAGCTGTTCCGCGATGCCGAGATTGAACTCACAGCCGAGCAGCAAATCGCCTATGAAATGGCCGAGAAGGAAGGGGTGATCCATCTCACGGAATTGCAAGAGTCGCTCACCATTCAACACGTCTTCGAGCTCGTGATTCGCCTCAAACAGATTTGCAACTTCGATCCTGTTACGGGGGCGAGCGCCAAGTTTGATCGGCTGATCGTCGATCTGGAGGAATGCGTCGCCAGCGGACGGAAAGCGATTATTTTTAGCCAATGGGTCAGCACGATCGACAAACTCCGCGATCGCCTGCAGAATTTTGGCCCGGTGGAATACCATGGCCGCGTGCCGTCGAATCGTCGTGATGCGGTGATTAACACTTTTCGTGACGATCCCACGAAACATGTGATACTCATGAGTTACGGCGCGGGTAGCGTCGGGCTCAATTTGCAATTCGCTGGTTACGTGTTCCTGTTTGACCGTTGGTGGAACCCGGCCGTCGAGGAGCAAGCGATCAATCGGGCGCACCGCATCGGTGCCACTGGTCCCGTGACGGTCACGCGGTTTCTCGCAACCGGCACGATTGAGGAGCGGATCAATCGGGTGCTCGAAGAAAAGCGCGAACTCTTTAACGCTGTGTTCGACGGCACCCCCACGGCTAAACTCGGTTTATCCCGCAAAGACATTTTTGGCTTGTTCAATTTGCGTTTCCCCAGCGCGAACGGTTTAGAAGAAGCGGCCTAAAAAAATCGACGCAGTAGTGTGTCGAGCGATTGCTCAATTTCTGCCACTTGAGTTGCGCTGAGTGCTGGCGATTGCTTGTCCGTGATGCTCTCAAATCCTGACCAAGCCAATTGCACGGGCCAATCTCGCAAAGCGGCTGTTTCGTTGACTCGCTGCATAATCCGCAGCCCCCAGAACGCGCCGAAGCTATCTCGTAATTTTAGCCAGCGTGCGATTTGCTCGGGCAAAAACGCGTTGATGGGCGTGGTTTTCCTTAGCGCAACAAACAGTGCCGCGATGACAAAACATCCCACCGCGGTCGGCAATCGCCACTGAGAGCTTCTTCCAAATCCCAAGAAATCGCTGAGTAGAATCAATTGCCCTGCCGCGATGAACAATGATGCGAACCACTGCCGGGTTGCTAGGTAATTTAGCGGCCCCATCGCCACGAGTCCCAGTAAAAACAGCTTCCAAGCTGCAAACAACTCCAAGCGCGGTCCCGCGGGATTCGCTAGCGCCTGCATGGCGGGCCATGACACGATCAGCCACAAGGTCAGCACGACCCACTGCCAACCGCGATCTTGCGGGCGCTTGGCACCAAGTACCGCAACCACTGGGGTTAGCGTACTCGCGGCGACCACAAACCGCAGCACCGACATGCCGAGCGTATCGGCATCACCCGTTTGCAAAAACGCGAACGCAGCCAAACACGTCGCTGAGATGGCAACCCACACACACGGTGCGGCAAGCGTCGTTCCCCGCCATTTCTTGACGCCGTAGAGCGCAATTCTCAGTAGCAGCACCGCTAAGCTGCAAGCGGCTATGTTCGCTTCAATCGTCATAGGTAGCAGAGATTCGCAGTTCTTGTCGGTGAGGTGGGGTTGTAACGGCGCGGAAAACTTTAGTGACGGCAAAACATGGCCTGTGGCGTTTGCTCCACACCTCGTTCTGACCCATGATTCAGCAGCGAAACAATGTTGCCCATTGTCCACGCCCTCCAAATTCAATCACAACACTTAGGATGACACAATGCGCTCCCCAGCATTATTGAGTCTGCTGCTGTTTTGCGGTTGGACCACGCACGCCGAAGGACGGTTGTTCTGGCAAACCTACGGCTCGGTCGCTCCCGCCGCCGAAGGCTGTGCCTGGAACACCAACAGCGACTACTTCGTCCCCCGAAATTGCGACACCTGCCGCTATGGGCTGTTTAGCCCCTGCAAGTGTGCTTGCACGACCTCGCCCGCCTGTCGGCGGTGCCATACTCTGTACCCCGGTTATTGCAGCCCTTACGGGTGCTGCCATTACTGCTGGCGGAATCATGTCTACGCCCGCAAATGCGGGTGTTGCCCCGTGCCTTACTGCGGCCCCTATCGCCCTTGTTGCCGACCGCACCTTTGCCAACGCGAGTGTGAGTGTCATGGTGGTATGTGTTCTGGCGGTATGTGCTTGAATGGAATGTATCCTGTTGACGGCTGTTTGGCTGGCGACGAATGCCATTGCCTTGCCAATGTCGAATCCACCGAGTTCCAAATTCTGGGCAGCATCTCGCTTTCGGGCGATCCGCTACTGACCAGCTTGCAGTTAGGCCCCGCGGCTGGCATCCCTTTGCTGCCTGGGCAAGCTCTGCCTGGAGAATTCCAGCCGGTTCCCCAAGAACCGACCAACCCCAAGATCCCCGTTGATCCCCAGACGCCGCTCGACGGCAATCCGGCGGCAATCGAGTACCTGCCGCAACCAGGAACCTAACGATCCAAAAGCCCGCTTCGGCGGGTAGTCCGTGCCGGTAAACTTGCCGCGAACCTACTGGGGAGTATGGTTCGAGTCAGGAGCCGGTTGAAAGTGGGCAGGCTCTCCGCGAGGGGAGCCTGCCCGATTTTTTTCGCTAGTCGGGCCTTTTCTCCAACCGGCATGTCTTACCAACAACCTACGACCCAGATAATTCGGCTACAGTGTCGGAACCTACCTGGCCGATATTGCCTGTATAACGATAACGGGAGGGCGAAACACAGCGATGTGTTTTGCTTCAGGATAGAGGTCAGGGCAAGACGACGGATCGACTTGCCCTGACCTTTTTTATTGCGCGGCGGGTTAGCTCAAGTTCAAACGCCAATTTCTCAAGCTCGAATTGCACAAGTAGGCACCGAACACATCATCTAGTGACTTGGCCTGCCAGAGCCACTACAGGATGTGGTTTCGCTGAAAAAAACTCTGTTATTTTATCGCGCTGGCAGCAATGGCCACAAGATGTTGTGGCGCGACTCTCTCGCGCATAGAAGTAGCCAATCCGTTGGGATTGGTTTGGCGCAGATGTCAGTGGTCCGTTGTCAGTTGTTTGCTACTTACGACGGACTACTGACTACGGACAAACAAAAAACCGTGGGTACCCACGATGGAAACTGTTCTTGGTTGGGGACTGTTTGTGGCCTGTTGTCGCTGACGTTTCGTTCGTGACATCACTTCTCGAGAAATCGGTGCCCAAACACCTGCGTTAGAAACCAAGTGCAGATGCCCAGACG
>JAWXAV010000107.1:0-4762 GCA_034439695.1 Bythopirellula sp.
CCCCAATCCCCGCGCTGGCCAAAAATCACAACAGAAAAGGCCGCGCGCTTGTGCTAAAATACACCTCGTTCACGGCAAAGGGCTGTTTCCTTGTTGCGGCGTCGCATAGGTACGTTCGCCAATCGGCCGGCCATCGTCTGGGCACCTGTTTCTTGCTTTGAAGACCTTGATTTTTTTATGAACAGGCGCTTGGGCACCGATTTCTCGAGAAGTGATGTCACGAACGAAACGTCAGCGACAACAGGCCACAAACAGTCCCAAACTAAGAACAGTTTCCACCCGTGGGTACCCACGGTTTTCGATTTCGTAGTGGTGGCTTTCAGCCGCCAAAATCGTAGGCCGGAACAAGTAGTACGAGTTCCGGCAGCGCACGACGCACAAGAAATTGCCGGAACTCGCAAAACTCGTTCCGGCCTACAAACTCAGAATGACATGCTGCGCCAGACCAATCCGCACGGATTGGCTACTTCTATGCGCGTCGAAAGTCATCACGTCTCAAGGCGTCGTGCCACAATCATTGCCCGCGCGCGTAAAAACACAGAGTTTTTTCAGCGAAACCACAACATGCAGTGGCTCCGGCAGACCCAATAACTACATGATGTGGTTGATGTGGTAAGCCGACGGTTCAGCCCAAATTATTTAATCCCTGAGGCCGCGAAGTGGTCCGTCCCGCGTAGCTGTCGAAGTAGCCCACCATGTGCCCGTAAAGTGCGAACGTCGCGAGCAGATGGCAAACCATTCCCATCACAAAGGCCACGGGCATGGCGCCGTCGGTCCAAAACTCTGAGCCACCGATCGTCATGAAAGCGATATTGGGAAAGACCAGCAGGAACGGAATGCAGAGCGCGAGCATAATCGCCCAAGCATCGCCCCCTCCGCCCGATGCCATCACCGTACAGCAACAAAACAAGTAGCCGCCGCCAAAGAACACGAGCGTTCCCAGCGTGAGACCCATCGCTCGCAAGGTCGTGGTCGAGCGGAGCGAAAAGAGCAATCCCAGGCAGGTCGCATAACAGGCCAACAGGCTGAAGACGAAGCAAGTTGCCAGCATGGGCCAAATCGAAGTCGGATCAAGGAAGAGTCCCAGCAGCCAGCTCACCGCCAGAATCGCCAGCATCCACCGGGCGCTATAGAGATTGCCACATAACTTGCCGAGGATGATTTCCTGGCCCGAGAGAGGCGTCGAGAGCAATGATATCCAGGTATCGCGTTCCTTTTCCTGCGAAAAAAGTCCCGCAGCTCGTGCCGCCAACAACAGCAACATGCCACAACCCAAGTAGCCTGTTAGGCCGGCAAGAAATTCAAAGTAATTGTTGCGCTGCCAATCTTCGGTGGCCGTGATCGCTTGCAAAAACACCCAAATCGCGGCGGCCAACATACCGAACAAGATAATGAACATCGCCACGCACCCCACGCGGCCCATGCGCGTAGCGGACGTGCTCGAATACATTTCCTTCCAGATCATGGGGCGTTCGCCAGGCAGCCGACGAGAACGCTGTACCGGCAGCTTGGCCAGTTTCGCCGCGGTACGTGTCGTTTCGGAGAGATGCACCCGCCGGACGGCAAACGTCGCCAAAATCAAACATCCCACGGCCACGAGCACTTGAAACCCCACGGCACGCAACACTTGGCTCATGTCGATGCCAATTCCCAGCGCGGACGTGCTGCCCATGGCATGCATCAGCGTGCTCATGGGATTGAGCATGACGAGCCAATTCACAACCGGCTCCAGAATGGACTGCCATACCGAATCGGGAAACACTCTTGCCGATTGCAGACCGTACAAGATCGGGGGAAGTGAAATCAAAGCGATCAGCAGCAAATAGATTCGGCCCACGGCATCGCGCGCTTTGGGCGACCAGACCGAAACGGCAATGCTCATGCCCGTGAGCATTACCGCCGTCCCCGCGGCGGAGAGAAAGGTCACCAACAGCGCCTCGGCGGGAATGCCGCCGAGCAGCCGAAACAGAAACAAAATCGGTAGCCCCACCAACACGAATTGCCCGAGCAATGTGAGTCGCGCAAACGTCTTGCCCAACACGATCTCGGCATTCGACAGATCGGTGGCGAACAGATATTCAATAGTGCGGCGTTCGCGTTCCGAAGCGATCGTGCCGGCTGCCATCGCAGGACCAACGAACAGAATCGCCAGGATTTGTAGCCAACTAAAGCTCAGAAAAAAACTGGCCGCGAGCGTTGCCGCATAGCGGATCGACTGCCGCCCCGTGCCCGTGGAGATGTAATACGAGGAACTGTAAGTCGCCCAGAGCACGAACAGAATCAACGCTGCGTACAGCACCCGCAGTACAAAGTAACGCCGCCGCCGGGCCACGGACACAAGTTCAACGCGAAAAATTGGCCCAAGCAGCATCGCACGTTCGCCGAGGTAACTTTACCCTGTTAAGGAAGATTATCCTAACGGGCAAAGCGGCCAATCACTAGCGCGAAATTCAGTAGTGGTGGCCTCCAGCCGCCATTTCGAGAAATACTTGGCGGCTGGAAGCCACCACTACGCTCAAATCTGATACTGCGTTTCGGGGCGAAGTTCGTCGACCACTTCGTTCCGCATTTTCAGTTTCGGCTTTTCCAAAAGCACCGTCGTGTGTGGCTCGACACTCGAAGTGAGCCACACGTTCGATCCGATGACCGAATCGTGCCCGATGACCGTGCGCCCGCCGAGGACCGTGGCGTTGGCGTAGATCACCACGCGATCTTCAATCGTCGGATGCCGTTTTTGGCCACGCACGAGTTGACCATCGCTGTCAGTCGGAAAGCTCAGTGCGCCGAGCGTCACGCCTTGATAGATTTTTACCCGCTCGCCAATCTCGCACGTTTGGCCCAATACGACACCCGTGCCGTGGTCGATGAAGAAATAGGGACCAATCGTGGCACCGGGATGGATATCAATACCGGTGCGACTGTGCGCCCATTCGGTCATCATCCGTGGGATAAACGGGATCTGCAGTTCGTACAGTAAATGTGCGAGGCGATAAATCGTGATCGCTTCGAGGCCGGGGTAGCAGAAGATCACTTCGTCGACATTCTTGCAGGCCGGATCGCCCTCAAACGCGGCTTGCACGTCGGTGGCAAGAATTTTTCGCAACTCGGGAAGCTGATCGAGGAATTGGAGCGTTTTGGCTTGGCCGAGCGCTTCGTAATCTTGTTCGCTGTCGCAATCGCTTGATGCCCCCGCTTCGTGTCGCAAGGCCCGGCCAATCTGAACGGTCAAACGATCATGCAGCCGATCCACGAGATCACCCACGTAGTAGCTGATGTTGCCCCGATGCAAACCTGTCCGCCGGCGATAACCGGGGAACAGAATCTCGGTCAGTTCGTGCATCGACGCGATCACTTCCTCGTAGCTGGGTAGCGGGCAGTGATCGAGGTGGTTGATCGTGCCGAGTCCTTCGTAGGTTTGCACGATGCGTTCGGTAATATCCGGCAGTTGATCTTTGAGCCGAAAGTCGGAGGCCATCGAATTCTCTCTTGCGAATCAGCGAATGGGGTGGGGAAATGTGGAGATGGGATTGACTAAGACAGCGCCAACCGTGGCGCACGGTTCGAGAGAGGGTCCGGCCTAGGCCGGACAATTACAGCAACTGACAATGCAGCAGCAGAGAACAAAGCAGCAGTAGAAGGACTTCATAGAAAACTCCGTTCCCGCCAAGCTGACACCGCCCGTCCACCAAAAGTTCAGTCGGCACGGGGTCGGTGGCGAGTTTAACCATTTTACCGCCTTGGGCCACATTGGTGCGAGAGCGATCTGCTCGGCCGGCGGCCAGTTTCCCCGCCTACCGTCCCACGACAGAGGCTTTTTTTGGTGCGAGAACGCTCGCTAGCCAGAAAATCTGAAGGATTTTCCGCATCTCGCCACCTCACGAGCGAGTATGACATATCTTTAATATGGACACTCCTTGTGATTCGCACTTTCTTACCAAGGAGATCGCCGTGACTGAAATCATCTCCCGCTTCGACCCGACACTGGTTTTCCTGGTGTTTCTACCAGCGGCACTGTTTATTGCCGCGTGGGCCTTGCAGATGGCCTGCGGCTTTGCGGCCGTTGAGCCGCCCGACTATTGGCAGAGCTTGCTCTGCGTATTCCTGGTTGTCGTCGCGAATATCCTGCTGAGATTCTGGGTCAACATTTCGATTCCTGATCCAGGTTTCTGGTGTCACGTCGGCTGGCCGTTGGTCATCACAGCGGGGATCATCGCGGTGATGGTCCGCACGGGGCCATTTTCCGCGCTCATGGTAACGGCCTGCGAAGGAGTCATCTGCGCGGTGCTGGTCGTGGGCTTCTCCATGCTCAGCTCAGCGATTTCGTCGATGCTGTGAAGGCCACTCGCATAGCCTCAACTTTCAAGCACGAACAAACACATCCTGTAGTGGGTGGGTTTGTCCATGCCACTAGATGGTGTGTTTGCGCTGAAAAAAACTCTGGTTTTAGACGTTTTCGGAGACAATTCTTATGGAAAGGCTTGCGGAGTCATGAAGAGATGAGACGAGTTGGGGAGTCGTGATATTCTCGAGCGCATACAAGTAGCCAATCCTTGCGGATTGGTTTTGGCGCAGCATGAGTTTTTAGAGCGGAATCGCTAAGCCGCAAGCGGCTTCAAAAACCGTGGGTACCCACGGGTGCAAACTGTTCGCGGCTCTGGACTGTTTGTGGCCTGTTGTCGCTGACGTTTCGTTCGTGACATCACTTCTCGAGAAATCGGTGCCCAAACACCCGCACTGGAAAACTACAGCAGGTGCCCAGACG
>JAWXAV010000108.1:0-31740 GCA_034439695.1 Bythopirellula sp.
GCGAACGGCGGCTTGGTTGGTGGAAAGTTTGTAACCGACGATGTCGCCTTGGCCGTTGCCGGACTGGGGGACGAAGTCAGCGCCCAGGTCCTGCATATATATAGTGGCGCCGAAGGAGGCGACTGAGAAAACTAGAACTGCCAAGGCAACGACGGACTTCAACATCACCTGCATGGTCGCGCACTCGGGAAACTTGCTCTGGAATGACAACTGGGGCGACTCGTAGTATAACCGAGGCCGTGGGAAGTTGCCAATTTTGGCGGAGGCCCTACAGGATCATTGAAAGATTGAAATCTGTGTGGCATGCCCCCTGAGGTCTTCCGAAGCGGGCATGTTAAAAAAGGTCCTAGAAACATGGCTGCGTCGGAGTACCTCCGGAGCCATGCCACGCGATAGGGCCATACCTAGCCGGACCGCCACGCGATCCGGTTATGAGAAGTATTTAAAGTGGTGGGGATAGATACGGTGGCGAAGAAGAAACAGAACGATGACGCTGAGTTGTGCTTTGAGGATGCGCTTAAGGAGTTGGAGGCGATTGTCGGCAAGCTCGAAGGGGGCAAGCTGGGCCTTGAGGAATCGCTCGAACAATACGAACAGGGCGTGACACACTTGAAGCAGTGTTATCAGCAGTTGCGGCACGCGGAACGGCGGATCGAACTGGTCAGCGGACTGGATGCCGATGGTAAGGCCCAAGCGGTTCCCTTCGACGAGGAGGACGATGATTCCTTAGACGCAAAAGGGGAGGCCCGTGGTCGTCGCCGCACCACGGCCACGAATACGGCCAAGAAGCGCCCCTCTGCGAGTGAAGTGGACGATGAATCCTCGCTCTTTTAGAATGAGGATAATGAATACCACGACCCGATCCCCAGGCACGAGTAGTTTTCGAGAAGCGGTCGACGCCGCACTTGCCGAAGCAACTCAATTCGCGGCCGATTGTCCCGACCAACTTCGTGAAGCGATTCGCTACAGTCTGTTGGCACCCGGCAAGCGATTGCGGCCCCAGTTAGTGCTGATGGCGTGCGAGGTGTGCGGCGGCGATTACCACCAAGCGCTACCCGCCGCGGTGGCCGTGGAAATGATTCACGCCTATTCGCTGGTGCACGACGATCTGCCCGCGATGGACAACGACGATCTCCGCCGGGGTCGGCCCACCTGCCACAAGCAATTCGACGAAGCGACCGCAATCTTGGTGGGCGACGCATTGCAGGCGCGCGCCTTTGAAATGGTCGCCGCAGAGGTGCAGCCCCCAGAATCCGCGGCCCGCTGTTGCGCAGAGCTCGCCCGTGCGGTTGGAGCTGAAGCGTTAGTTGGTGGGCAAGCTGCGGACCTGGCGAGCGAATTCCAAGAATGCTCACTCGCGGAGCTCGAAGCGATTCACCGCCGCAAGACGGGGGCGCTGTTCCGTGTGTCATTGCGTTTAGGGGCAATTATTGCCGACGCCAACGATCAGCAATTGGCGGCGCTCGACGATTATGCTGATAACTTGGGACTCGCGTTTCAGGTGACCGACGATTTACTCGACATCTCCGGTAACGAAAGCAAAATGGGAAAACGATTGGGGAAAGATTCGGCGCGCGGCAAAAATACTTACCCGGCAATTCTGGGTGAGATGGCGAGCCGCGAATTGGCGGAAAAATTAATCGAACAAGCGTGTACCGCACTCGAAATTTTTGGCGAGAAGGCAACTTCACTCCGCGAGCTGGCGGTTTTTGTGAGGCATCGAAATACGTGACACAAAAATTTCTCCCGACGATTTCCGAACCGGCCGACATGCAGAAGATGTCGCTGCCCCAGCTGGAGTTGTTGGCCGGGGAAATCCGCGAGGTGCTGTGCAACCTGATCGCCTGTCGCAGCGCCCATTTTGCGTCGAATCTGGGGGTCGTGGAACTGGCCATCGCGCTGCACACGACGTTCGACTTCCGCAAAGACCGGTTGATCTGGGACACGGGCCATCAAATCTATCCGCATAAGTTGCTCACTGGTCGCTACAACGAGTTTCAAACGATCCGCACCAAGGGGGGCCTGATGGGCTACCCCAACCCGGCGGAGAGCGATTTCGATTTGTTCATGACCGGCCATGCGGGGGCGAGCCTGTCCACCGCGATGGGACTGGCGAGTGGTGATTGCTTGCTCCGCAACGACGAAAAACGACACTCGGTCGCGGTCATCGGCGACGGCGCGTTTCCCTCGGGCGTGGTGTTTGAGGCGATGAATAACGCCCGGCGGCAGAGCGACAAGCTGCTCGTGGTACTCAACGACAATCGGATGTCGATCTGCCCGCGCGTCGGGGGGATGGCCGATTACTTGGATCGGCTGCGGATGAATCCGATGTACACTGGGCTTAAGGACGAAGTGGCGAAGATTTTGAGCCGCGTGCCCTTGTTGGGTGATCCGACGGAACGATTCTTGGTGCAACTCAAGGAAGCCGCCAAGGCGGGACTCAGCGGCGGGATGATGTTCGAGGATTTGGGCTTTCGCTATGTGGGACCAATTGACGGACACAACATCGGCTTGTTGCGGAAATATATGAAGATGGTGAGCCGGATCGATGGGCCCGTGCTGTTGCATGTCGTTACGGAAAAAGGACACGGCTTTCAACCCGCCGCGGATGATCCCGTGCTGTTCCACGCCCCGCCGCAATTTGAGAAACGTGATGAACGGCAAGTGACGCTCAAGAAAAGTTCGTCGCGATCGTACACGCACGTCGCCGCCGAGGCGATTGAAGCGCAGTTGCGGAAGAACCCCCGCGCGACCGTGCTCACTGCCGCGATGTGCCAGGGGAACAAGCTGGAAAAGGTCCGCAATGCGTTTCCCGAGCGGTTCTTTGACACGGGCATCTGCGAAGCCCACACCGTGGCGTTTGCCGCGGGACAAGCAAAGGTCGGCCTGCGGCCCATCGTCGACATTTACAGCACGTTTTTGCAACGCGCGTACGATCACATTTTTCAAGAAGTCGCCCTGCAGAATTTGCCGGTGACGTTCATGCTGGATCGCGGTGGCTTGGCCGGCCCCGATGGCCCGACGCATCATGGCGTGTTCGATTTGGGTTACCTGCGCGTCCTGCCGAATCTGGTGGTGATGAGCCCCGGCGATGCGACGGAATTGCCCGCGATGCTTGATTTTGCGATGCAGTTCGAGGGGCCGTGTGCGATTCGTTATCCAAAGGCGACGGCCACCGAGATTTCGCGTGAAGCGCCACCCATCGAACTCGGCAAAAGTGAAGTTTTGCAGTGGGGCACCGACGGTTGCTTGGTGGCCTATGGTCCCCTGCTCTCTCGGGCCATGAAAGCCGCCGAGGAGTTGCGCGTGGACGGGCTCGACGTGGGTGTCATCAACGCCCGCTTCCTCAAGCCGCTCGATAGCGAAGTGATTCTCAAGGCGATTCGCGAATGTGGGTTTGTCGTGACACTCGAAGAAGCGGCGCTGGCCGGCGGGTTTGGCAGCGCGGTGCTCGAAGCCGCCGCCGATGCGGGTCTTGATGCCAGCCGGGTACGCCGGCTGGGGATTCCCGATTTCTATGTTGAGCACGGCGAGCGGGATGAGCTGCTGGCCGATCTGGGGATGGATGTGGAGAGCATTGTGCGGACGTGCCGGGGGTTGGCGGGGCGTCAAGCATCCTCTTTCGTCAAATCATAGCAATGGCCGGTAGGCTGCGGCTTTTCCAGCCGCGCAGCGGCGGCAGCGCTTAGCCGTGGGCGTGAGCCCACGGACATCAGGCAAGATGAACCCATCAGCCGCGCAGCGGCGACATACTCTCACCCAGGGCGTACCAACCATGGCCTTATACCAAACTCTATTATCACATCGTCTTTAGCACGAAGAATCGCCGACCCTTCATCGCGTACGGCGTCGAAGCCGAACTACACAAATACATTTCCGGAATTGTCCGTGGAATGGAGGGCTCATGCATTGAAATCAATGGCATGTCGGACCATATCCACCTGTTAACCATTCTGCCTCCGAAGATCGCCGTATCTGACGCCCTGCGCGTTGTCAAAGCGAACTCATCGACATGGGTTCATGAGTCAACGCCGGAGCTTGAAGGATTTAGGTGGCAGGATGGATATGCCGCGTTTACGGTGAGCAAATCACAGATAGACCCCGTTCGCAAGTATATCCAGGATCAGAAACAGCATCACGGCCAGCGCGATTACAAGGCCGAACTTTTGACACTCTTGTCACGTCACGATGTTGAATATGATGAACGCTACATCTGGGATTAGTGTCGCCGCTGCGCGGCTAGGGATATTGGAACACCTGTCCGTGGGCTGCCGCCCACGGCTAAGTGATTTCGCCGCTGCGCGGCTGAAAGCATCCGCTTCGGGGCTATGGAAAATATATGCCGCGTAGACGATCTCCATCCTGATCTCGCCGCAGTTTGCAAGTGTTGGTATGCTAAACACATGGCTACCACGAGAACCACCAAGCGACCACGGATCCTCATGCTCGCCGACGCGGATCGTCCGCGGATTCGGGAACAAGCCGTCGCGCTCCGCCCCATGGTGGAACAGCATGTTGAGGTGGTCGATTTGATCGACAACTTCGTCGCGACGGAATTGGAAACCGACAACATCGACTTCGCCATGGTGCTGGGGGGCGATGGCTCGATGTTGCGGGCCGCGCATTTGTTGGGTTATGAGCAACTGCCGATTCTTGGCGTGAATCTTGGCCGGTTGGGATTTCTGGCCGATCTGCAGCCGGAGCAACTTCCCGAAGTGCTGCCCCGCGTGGCAGCGGGGGAATACCGCGTGATCTCGCATTTGATGTTTGAGTGCGAAGTGCTGCGGAACGGCAAAGTCATCGAGCGGGCCCTGGGACTGAACGAAGCCTCGGTGCTAGCAGGCCCGCCGTTCGAGATTCTGGAGATCCAGCTTTACGTTGACGCTGAATTGGTAACCACTTATAGTTGCGACGGTTTGATCGTGAGCAGCCCCGTGGGTTCGACGGCTCACAACCTGTCGGCGGGAGGACCGATCCTCCGCAAAGATTTGCAGGCGTTCGTGATCTCGCCGATCAACCCGCACACGCTCACCAACCGCCCCGTGGTCGATTCGGCTGAGCGCGTTTACGAATTGCGAGTCCCTAACCCGCTCGAGGGAACAGCGTTGGTGGTCGATGGCAAAATTCTTTGCCAGCCGACCGCCGAGGATCGCATTCGCATCACGCGCAGCGAGGCACAGTTTCAATTGATCGAATTCAGTGGTTACGGTTACTACCGCACGCTTCGCGAGAAGTTGGGTTGGGGTGGCCGACTGAAACTCGACGAATAATTACGCAAAATAAACTCTTCCGTAGAGGTGCAAGGATGCCCCACTTCAAAACCCTGTTGGTTGGCTATCTGCTTCTTGCTAGTACGTTTATCGCCCGTGCAGCGGAGGAACCCGTTGCCGGTGCGAAAGTGAAACTGGCTTACAAGTTTCGTATGGGGGAAGTGCTGCGCTACAGTGTGAAACATGCCGCGGATATTGACAGCACCATCGAGGGAACTTCTCAGCAGGCCGAAACCACGAGCGAATCGATTAAGGCTTGGAAAGTGACCGACGTGTTGCCCAACGGCGAGATCGAGTTCGTGCATGTGGTGGAAGTCGTGCGGATGAGCAACCGCGTACCCAATCGGGCGGTGACCGAATACGACAGCCAGCGCGACAAAACGCCGCCGCCCGGGTTCGAGCAAGCCGCCCGGGCCGTGGGGATACCGCTGTCAGTGCTACGCATTAAACCGAGCGGTGAGATTGTTGCGCGCGAGGAAAAACATCCTCAGCCGGAAGTGACCGACGACATGCCGATCACGCTGCGGCTCCCGGACGGTCCCATCACGGTCGGCGAGGAATGGGATGAAAGCTACGACGTGGCGGTCGACCAAAAGAGCGGCGCGCAGCAACAAGTCCGTACACGGCGGGTTTGTACACTCGCATCCGTACAGAATGGCATCGCCACGATCAACGTCGAGTATCAGGTGCTTACGCCGGTGAGTGCGTTCGTGGAATCGCAGCTCGTGGAACGGATGACCAAAGGGACCGTACGGTTCGACATCGCTAAGGGCCGCGTCGTCTCGCAGCAAATGGACGTGGATCGCCGCATTCTCGGATTTTCTGGCGATTCGAGCATGATGCACTTCGTCTCGCGGCTGGAAGAGCGGTTGCTGAAGCCGCAAGAAAGGTTGGCGAAGCGGCCGTAAGCGAGCCGGTGGGTTTATCCTGCCGGTACAAGCCCGGCGGCTCGCGCGCTATCAATCTTCTTCGAGCCAGGCGATGGCGGCGGCTTCGTCGGTGAATTTGCGCACGTTGAAACCCGCGTTTTTGACAGCCGTCATGGCGAAGTCGTGAGAGCTATCGTCGGGGCTGACCAGCACCGCGGCTTTGTTAGCGCGGACGACGCGCAACTCTTCCAGGTCTTTGTAGGCGAGATCATAGTTCTTCGAGACCGAGGAAGTATTTCTCACTTCTCTTACGTCAATGAGTCGGGCCTTGATACCTGTTTGGGCGGAAAACTGCTCCACGGCAACGGCCACCTGACGCGCCATGTGCGCGGTCATCTCATCTGTCACTCGACAGACGATGAATTTGCCAGAACCATGAATCAATAACTCGATACCCATAAATGCGCCGAATCTCGAAATCCGCGTGATTTTTCTCTGCTTGATGAATTATATCACAGCCACCATGATGAAGTTTGCCAGTCGCAGAGGGATTAGAAAAGACCACGCATATGTTTGGCTCTAAAATTTAGAATCTTCAATTTGCGCAAGCGACACTTCGCGTTTTCGGCGTGACTTCTCAGCCTCGGAGAGTCGTGCTATTCTACTCTCAGTGGCCGATGCGGTAGAGATGCGTGAAGCTGCGTAGCACGAGCGAGTCTCCCACAACGGCGGGAGAGGCATTGAAGCCTGCTGGGAACTGCTTCTCCGCGACGAGCTGGAATTCATCTGCCGCCGCGACGATCAGCACGGCGCCTTCTTTGCTCAGAAAATAAAGGTTCCCTTCGGAGTACAGTGGCGAAGCCCAATACTCGCCCGATTGGCGCTTGGTCCAGATCGTCGAGCCATCCAGGGCGTTGAGACACGAGATCACGCCGGTATCGTTAATCATGTAAAGCCGATCGCCGATCACGATTTGCGAAGAAAATCGCGGCACGCTCTTGCCAGTGCTCCAGGCCAAATGCGTCTGTGAAACATCGCCCGTGCCGTCGGGCTTCACGGCCAAGAGGGCCAGGTCGCCGCGCCCGGCGCAAATGTAAACCAAACCGTTTTCAAACAGCGGCCGGGCGGAACCGTTGTAACCATCATTGTGTACCCGCCAAATGACATCGCCGGTGGCGGGGTCGTGGGCCAGAGTTTCCACGGCGGCGGTGCTGATGAGCTGCTGTTGGCCGTTGACTTCGATGAGTGCCGGCGTCCCGTAGGCTTTTTTCATGTCACCGTCGTCGGTCTGGTAATCGATGTCACGCTCCGCGCGCCAGATTGTCTTGCCGGTCTGCTTGTCGAGGGCGACCATGAATTGGTGGTCCACGCCATCGAAATTGATGAACAGCCGCTCCCCCACCACGATGGGCGACGAGGCGGGACCGCGGAAATCTTCGCTGACAAAATCGCGACGCTCCCAAATCTTATTGCCGGTGGTCGTGTCGAGGCAGGCCGTGCCGTACTCGCCGAAATGCACGTAGACGCGACCCTCTTCGACGAACGGCGTGCAGGAAGCATAGCTGTTGGTGGGATGACAGAACTTGGGCTCCACAACTTCAAATACCAACAGATCGTGCTGAATTTGACCAGTGTTCGCATCCACGCAGATTGCCGAGAGCTGTTTGCCATCTTCGGTGGCGGTGGTAAGCCAGACTTGGTCGCCCCAGACGACGGGCGAGGACCAACCTTTACCGTGAATTGGTGTTTTCCAGACGACATTCTGTTCGTCGTCGAATTCCGTGGGGAGTTGGGCGTTAGTCTCACCGTTGGCATGGGGGCCGCGGAATTGATTCCAATACGGCTCGGCAGCCGTGAGAATACTGGCGGCGAAAGTTGTGAAAACGAAAAAACCGAGCAGAGCAGCGTGCCGCATCGGGCAAAGCCTCGAAAAGCGTTAATCGTATCGACGGGCGGCTCGCCTGTCGGCACTTTCTAGAATAAATCGACAGGCGAGCCGCCTGTCACTACGGAACTTGAAGATTGCTGATAAGCTGCGAATCGTCAAGCGGTGGGCGGAGTGCAGGCCACTTCGTGGACCATCACCAAATCGTGAGCCGCGCTGACCTTCTTGGTATCTTGAGCCACCGTGAGGTGCGAACCGCCGACGATCACGATGCGATCGCCGCTAACGGTCAAACCCACGCGGCACGTCCACTCTTCGATTTGCTTGATCAACTGGTCGACATTTTCGGCGGCGGCATTGCGTAATGGCGTCACGCCCCAATAGAGACACATCTGCCGGAGGGTCGATTCCTTGCTGCTCACGCCAATGGTGGGCACGAAATTCCGCAATTGCGACAAGGCCAGGGCCGTGCGGCCAGAGTGGCTGGCGACCACCACGAGCTTGGCTTGCAGCGAGTGGGCCATCGTCCCCGCGCCGCGGACCACGGCACTGGTGACATCGTGCAGCCCGTCGACTTTTTTCTTCGAGGGCGTGCGGAGCGGCTGACCGATCATGCTCGTCTCGGTGGCCAAAGCGATGCGGTTCATCATTTCGACGACTTTGCGCGGATGTTTGCCGATGGCCGTTTCGCCGGAGAGCATGCAGGCGTCGGCCCCATCGAGAATCGCATTGGCCACGTCGGTGACTTCGGCCCTCGTGGGGCGTTGGGATTCGGTCATGCTGTCGAGCATCTGCGTGGCGATGATCACCGGCTTGTGATATTCCTGGCTGATGCGGATGATTCGCTTCTGGGCGATGGGCATTTCGGCGACGTCGATCTCGACCCCCAAGTCGCCACGGGCGACCATGATGCCATCTGCCTCGGCCACGATTTCTTCAAGCCGTTCAAGGGCTTCGCGCTTTTCGATCTTGGCGATCACACTCCCCTGCGAACCGCTGGAACGCAAAATATCTTTGAGCGCGCGGACTTCATCCGGTGAGCGAACAAAGCTCAGGCTCACGAAATCGATGCCCGCCTTGGCGGCCCAGATGGCGTGTTGATGATCTTCGACGCTAATTGCGGGAGCGCTCAGCCGTACGCCAGGCAGGTTGATGCCTTGGCGGCTGCGAATCGTGCCTTGCTGCTGGACGCGCATGCGCACCCGATCCGTGAGCAATTCTTCCACGACCATGCTCACCGTACCGTCGGCAAGCATCACTTGATCGCCGACCGTCAGTTCGTCGATGAGCGGCTCGTAGCTGGTGATCAGCTCGTTGGGATTGGCCGGTGTGCCCTTCACGAAAAAAAATGTTTCATCGCGATGACAGAAAATTTGATCGCCGGGGAGTTCGCTCAAGCGAAACTTGGGGCCAGCCAGATCCACCAAAATCGCGAGCGGCTCGTTGATCTCTTGGCTCACCTGGCGAATGCGATCGACATAAACCTGCTGCTCCTCGGAACCAGCGTGGGCCATATTGAGCCGAAAGATCTTGGCTCCCGACTTGGCAAGCGCCGCCAATTGGGCTGGCTCGCGGCAGGAAGGACCAACCGTGGCCACAATCTTGGTGCGGGCCGTCTGGATGCGTTCCAACGGCAAATCATACTCGTCCATAAGATGCTCTATTTTTTCAAAGCTACCGGTGAAGGGGCCGCCGGTGAGATTGGTCAGGTGGGATTGCTGCGTGCTGATGAGCACATCGTGGGTCGCGGTTGCCATATTGTGGCCCCAAGTTGGCGGGAAGGGAATATGTGCGAGGCAGGCGGGGGTGGCTGCGAATGTGATGAATTGTCGCCGTTCTCGCTCAGAAGCTCTTTTGAATCCTAGGTTTCTCTCGCAAAGTCTTGTTGCATGGCCTATTTTGCCGCTAGACAAGCGAAACTTTGCAGACATCATAAGCATTACAAATAGTACAGTCGGCTCTTGTTCTACTGTTCGGGTCTAGAATATTTAGCCACGGATGAAACACGGATTGAACACGGCCATTCAAAAGTGAATAAGGGCTATTCCTGACCGCCACAACGACATTTTATTCTCAGTGGAATTACTCCTATCATCCGTGTTTAATCCGTGAAATTCCGTGGCTTCTATTTGAGATAGGTTTTCGGCGGCACCATGAACCATTGGCAAAACAAAATCTGCCTCGTTACGGGAGCCTCGGCTGGACTGGGGCTGGCCATCTCGCGCGCACTGGTGAGTCACGGCGCGATGGTGGTGATGAACGCCCGCAAGGCGGGGCCGCTCAACGATGCCGCCGAATTGTTGCAAGCGACGGGCGGCAAGGTCGTCGCGCTGCCCGGCGATGTCACATCGCAAGAAGACGTCGACAGAATCGCCGACGAAATTCGCACGCGGTTCGGTGGTCTCGATTTGCTCTGCAATTGCGCGGGGCAATCCACGCGCGCACCGATACTCGACACGACTCCGGAAGATTTTCAGAAGCTGTGGGACGTGAACTTTCTGGCGACCGTGCGGATGACCCGCGCGTTCGCGCCGCTACTCATCGAGAGAAGCGGGCATCTTGTAAATATCGGCTCGTTGGCTAGCAAGATCGCGGCGCGGTTTTACGGCGCGTATCCGGCCAGCAAGTTCGCGGTGAGTGCTTACTCACAACAATTGCGGCTGGAACTCGGATCGCAGGGTTTGCATGTACTCTTGGTGTGCCCCGGGCCGATCGCGCGCCAGGACGATGCACCACGCTACGCGGTGGCCGACAACATTCCTGCCGCGGCACAACAACCGGGGGGCGGCGCGAAACTGCGGTGCCTCGATCCCAACTGGCTCGCCGAGCGAATTCTCACCGCTTGCGAAAAGCGGGAGCCGGAGTTGATCGTGCCGGGCAAGGTGCGGTTGCTGCTGGCGCTCGCGGCGCTGTCGCCGAAGCTGGGAGATTGGTTGCTGAAGAAAGCAACGGGGGGATGACGGTAAAGCATTCGTCATTCCGATCGGAGTTCCGCGACGAGAGGAATCTAGCTTCCAATCTCATACGGTTTCAAGCGTACACGGCTTTGATGCCAGATCCCTCAGTCGGCAAGCCTCCCTCGGGATGACAAGCATAAGACTGCATACAATCCAACCAGCACCGCACACCCCGGTTCCGGGACGCTGAATGCCGCGAGCGGGCCGGTGATTGTTGTGCCGTAGCTGGCTTGCCACGTGGCGAGATCGGTGCTGCTGAATGGATTGGGCGATGCGCCCCGTTGCCAGGCGAGAAAATCGCGACCGTCGACGTCGAGGTCGCCATCGAAATCGCCGGGGAGTAGGTAAACGACCAAACCTTCGCGCAAATCACTTTCGCCGGCCAGCAGAAACTCAAACTTGAGATCCTGCTCTTCGCCCAACGAAAAAATCTCTCCGAGGCTGTAAGGGGTATTTTCGTCGAACGTGGTCGTGCCATCGTCTTGAATTTCGGTGAGTCGATCCACCTCGGCGGGACTGGCGAACCAATCACCATCGTCGATGCCTTGCATCTCGAAGGAATTCCAACCAGCCGTGTTGATCGAACCCAACGGCGACGTAATCGTGTACCCCTCGACTTCCTGCGCGAACGGCGTTTCGTTGAGCACGACCGCTTCGCCGGTGGCCAGATTGACGGTCATCACAATCGTGTCGCGAATCTGCGATTCACCCGTGTAAACCACGTTCCCCAGGACCGCATTGCCACTGGCGGTTTCAAAAACGAAGACGACGTCCTCGCCCGCGGGTTGGCCGAAAGCGAAGAGCTGCGCGTCGTAGGCATCGCCCAGGGGGGCAGTCGTCGTGCCGCCAAAATTCAGCGAGCCAGTGGAATTGCTCTGCGCTGCCATTTGCATTGTGTTGCTGCCAGAAAGACTCCAACCCGTGCCGAGAGTTTGTAGTTCCAGGGGTGCGATCGAACCGGAGGGTGACGTGAGCGACAAGCTATTGATCGCCACATTGCTCCCCGAACTGTTGGAGATCGTCATGTCGCCCGTGCCACGGTCCACCGTGAGCGTGAGACGATCCACATCGGGCACCGTGTTGTTGACCAGGTACACCTGCCCTGTGGTTTTGCTAGAAATAAACATCTCGCCGTTGGGGCCACGACCAAACCGACCATCATTACGACTTTGCTGGAGCAAGGTATTCATATCGTCGGATGTGCGGTCGATGTCGCCATCACCATCGGTATCGAGCGTGAGATGCAGTCGCTTGATCTGCGCTTGCGTGAGAGCCGCCGGAAGTTCGCCGTCGGCGAGTTGCGTGTGGGCACCTAACAAACCGGCAAGTCCCGCCTGATAAACGCGGCCGTTGCCGTTGGCGTGATCGAGGAAAATGTACTCGTCCTGCAACGCGGGGTCGGTGTTGTTTTGAATCGTAAAACCACCGGCAATGGAAATGCCCGCGAAGGTGCTGCCGAAGTTTGTGTCGTGATCGTACTGGGCAGCGGGGTAAATAAAATCGTTGAGTTGCCATTCATTGGCGGGGAGGTTTTGCACACCCACGCCCACGCCGTAACCGCCGCTGCCGGGAAGTTGCACCCAAGTCCCTTCGCGGCTCGACCAACCGTAGTTGCCGCCATTTTGCAGGACGTTGACTTCCTCGATGTTATCGCGGCCCGGTTCGGCGACGATGACGTGCGTATCACCGTTGGCGTCCTTGGCAAACGACAAGTGATGGGGGTTGCGATGGCCAAGCGTGTAAATCTCCGGCAGATAACCGGGCTGACCAGCGAGCACGTTGCCAGGAGTGGTATAGGGATTGGGACCACTCTCTAGCGGACTGATGCGTAAAATTTTGCCAAGGGCATTGTTGATCGTGCCGCCGCCGGTAGTCGTGGACGCCTGGCTGCCGTCGCCGTGGGCGATGTAGAGCAGGCCATAATCGTCGTCGCCGGGCTTGGCGAAATTGTTGAAGCCCATTTGCTTCACCGGATGATCGAACACCGGCATCTGCACACGAAACAATTCCCGATAGTCGGTCAGCTCGTTCGCTTGGCGATCATAAGTCCACTCAGCGACCAAGCTCTCGGCGGCGGGGGTGCCGAGCGTCGGGCCAATGTAACGCAGCCCCGGAACGCCGGTAGGAGTGTCGACCAACGCCGAGGTGTAGAATTTGCCGTTGAGCGCGAACTCGGGATGGAATGTAATGTTCCGCAATCCACCATGGATGGTGTTGGTGTTATCGAGCACGAAGCCATTATTGGGATTGGCGACAAACTGGCTCACCGCCGTGTTGTAGTTAAAAAACAGCGACGTGCTGATGCTCCCTCCGCCGTTATCACGCAACGAATAGATGCTGCCATTCTGCGTGGTGACAAACAAATCTTGATTGCCCGACGTCAGCGGCTGGGTCGTCATCGAGATGATCGGCCCCGAAGGAATATTGGCGTACCGCTTCATGTGGAGCGTCGCGCCGGAGAAAGTAGTAATGGGGCCAGTGGGTTGAGTTTGGGCGTGGGATTGAAGGGGGAACCCCAAACCGCCACCGATCAGCAGTGCGGAAAATGTAACCAGAGTTTTCTGATAGCCGCGAGCGGCACCTCGCGGTCGACGCAATGCGAACGGCAACGCGAAAACAATAAGCACGATTCCCGAGGGTTCGGGAACTTGGGTGTCGCGCACGGGGGGGGAATCGAAACCGACAACGCGCGCCGGGTCGTCTTTCAACAACCGATAGTCGGCGAAGTTGATCGTGCCGTCGCCGTTGAGATCGCCGTCGCTATAGTCGCCGGACTGGAACATGTTGTCGCTGATGATCCGCATGTCGCTGGAGTTGCACGTGCCATTGCCGTTGATATCGCAGGCGAGAAAGTTGTTCAAAACGACGTCACCAAAAAACGTGCCCATGCGAAGCTCATCAATCGCGAAATCAAAGTTTGAGTCGGTGGTAAATCGTCCGACGCCCAGCCGGTCCGCTGCGAAATCGAAACCGGAGAAGGTCACGCCGCCCAAAGGATCAACAACCGGCGATGAGTAGCTGGGATTCTGCCAGACGGTGATCGCATCGCCACCGGCGGCCGGGGTAAGATCAAACTTAATCACAAAGAGATTGACCGATGTGTTTCGTGGCCCGAGCGGTGAGGCCAGCAAGGGATTCTGGTTAATTCGGAAACCAAATGTTGTGCCGCCAAGAAAGTCGGTCTGGCCCACGCCGAGGTGAAACGTGCGGTTGCCGTCGGCGTTACCGCCGTTATGCATCTCAAACGCAATGTAACTGTTGTTGCTGGAAGCTGAATTCTGATAAAGATACGACAGATAAACCGTGCCGTTGTAGGAAGACTGAAACGGATTCGTGGCCGCGTTGAGCAGGCGGTGAACGCGGTTGCTGTTCGTGGGACTAAAGATGCTCCCGCCGGTTGATGCCGGATAGGTGCCGACGGGGTAGTTGAGTGAAGCCGCCTGCAAGTTCATCGCGCTGCCCGCGCTCGCATACCACCCCCCCGAGAAGCCGGCCACGGTCGGGTTCTGGCCAATCAGCGAGGCGACATTATACTGCCCACCCCCCGTGAGGAACGCATCCTTAGCGATCACAAAGGCGTGGACCGATTGAGGCGACCCACAGAGCCAAGCCAAGAGCAACGTCCACAACGCCTCGATTGAGCGAGACCTGGCGGACCGAGAAACAAAATCCATGGTGCATTCCGGAAGGGGCGAGAGAAGTTCTGTTCGTAGCATCATTCTAAGCGAACAGTGCCCGGAAATGAACGGATCGGAGTCGGAATCGGCGAGGTTTTTGCGTGAAATACGCACGGGTGCCGACAGCCTCTCTACCGCTTCTCCAACAACTGCCGACTCGTTTCCTTCAACTTGCCAGCAATCCGTTCGGCCAGCGCGGACAGAATCGCCGGCAAATCGATTTCGATCCCCAGCGAATCCTCCGACACATCCAGTCGGCCGGTCATCTTCTGCCCCAGCGCGCTCGCTTCAAAGTGCAGCCGATCCCCCTCCCACCGCTGCTGACAAGCGACCACGCCCATACCACCGGTCATCTGCTGCTCAAGCTGACCAAACCCCTCGGCTATCCGCCGCCGAGCTTCCTCCCGCCCAAGCTGATGAGGCACACTCACAGTCACCGGCCGCGCCACGATTTTCTCTCCCGAATTCATGAGTAAGGTAACAACATCAACATCGTACGCAATCACAACCCCCAGGACGAGTGGCAAGCGGTGAGTTGTTAGCCGCGACTCGTAGCGCAGCGCAGAGGAGCGGTCCAGAAATGAATCCAGGTATGTCATCGCTGAAGCTCCTCAATCCCCGGCGATTGGCTGTCATCCCTTCGAGGCTGTGATTTTTTCATTGGTCTGGCGGAATAATTTTCTGGCGCTAAATTGACCGCCCTGGAAGCACGCCGCATGAAAATGGCCGACGGGGGAACGCGTCCGTCCCTGAATGTCCAATTCGCCAGTGACGGCGACGCCCAGATGATCATCGCGGTGAACGTCACCTCCCCAGGGAGCGACAGCGGTTTGATGGGTCCGATGTAGGATAAAATTCAAGGGGATTACAGTCCCACGCCGGACCAGTATCTCGTCGATGGCGGCTTCACCCATCGCGCTGACGTGACCCAACTGGAAGCGAATGGCACCCAAGAAAAGACATCTTCGGAAACGCTCAATAATCCTCGACATCCCCAAAAACTTACAGCCTCGATGGGATATTAATCAGAGACTTATTCAGTCGAGCACACGCAAGGCACAGGCTGTTCTGATCACGCCACAGGGACTAACGTCCTCCGGCTCGTCTGCTAAAATAGTTTGGAAAGCACATTAAGATTCAGGAAACCGTTTATGCCCGCCCCACCTATCCACCGCGATGCTGATGGTCGCCCCGACTTTATGGTCGTCCTGGGTGTCGCGCCACCCTACGCCTCCGAGGATGTGAAACAGGCGTACTTTGCGAAGGCGAAAGAATTGCATCCCGACCACGGCGGTAATGCCCATGACTTTGATGCCTTGCACAAAGCCTTTGAACAGGCTCAGCAGTATCTCGAATTCCGTGCCAATTCGCGCGGGTGGATCGCCAAGCATATGGATGGTTATCTCCACTCGCGACAAGTGATGGATCAGCTAGAAAAGTTCGGCGCTAAAGTCGAAACCAACATGATCGACTGGCTGCAACGCTCATTCGGCGACTTTGCGGAACTGACAGACTCGATTACCACCATACGCTTAGAAAACTCCAAACACGCCGAACAGATGATCGACGTGATGATTGCCAATCGGTCTGCGGTGGAAATGCTCACCCGACTCGAACTCCCCGGCTGTCAACTCTCTGACGAATCAGCACTGCAATTGGCAACCTTTCAGCAGTTGCGCCATCTCAATCTCTCGAACACGCAGATCACGAGCGCGGCACTGGAATTGGTTGACTTCTTGCCGACCTTAAAATCATTTGACGTGACGGACACGAACATCGGTTGGTGGTCACGAAGGAAACTCGCGGCGCAGATGGCGCAGCGGAGCGAGGAGATTCCGCCGCTCATGAAGTAACAGCCGCTAAGCCGCGAGCGACTGTGTATTCCACAGCAAAAAATCAGGCGCATAAAAAAACCGGAGGCCGTCCGTGGACGACCCCCGGCGAGGGGGATGTTTCCCTTATGTCATCCGGACCTAGTAGGTCAGGATAAAGTCGCAAGCACCCATGTCCTGATCGAAATCTTCGGCAGGGCACCAGTCGTAGCGGAATTCCGGACGCATCACCAAGTTGCCGAGCAGCTTGATGTTCACACCGGAGGTCACTTCGTAGCGTGAAGCTCTCGTGGCGAACGGACCGCCGGCAGGACCAGCACCCTTCCACCATTCCATACGAGTTCCCAATCCAAGGATATCGTTGTATTGGTAGATCAAGTATTGGTTGAGGCCCACGTTATCCGTGCGAGGAATACCGCTATCATTTTGTTCGTCAGTCGACAAATAGTCGGTCTGAGCGATGTAGGTCAGCTTGTCGGTCAAACCAGCGTTCAGCACGATGGCATGAGAGTAGCTGTCGTCACCACCACCGTCCTTGAGGCCAAAGTTGCCATAGGTGCAGAGGTAGGTGAATGTGACCGAATCCATCAGATCGACACCAAAACCACCTAGGTAGTTGTTGCCGCTGTTGAGGTTGTCAAAACCGGTATCCCAACCTAGCGTCCAACCGTTGTACAGGGTCATGCCTTCAAAGCCCGTGTAAGTGCTCAGAACGCCCGTGTGGGTAAACGGCTCGCTGTTGAACATCGTCAACGCATGGCTATAGAAAAAATTGCCCGTGGCTGGAATCACTTCGTAACCCAGGGGAGTAAAGAAGTGACCAACCTTAATGGCCATATCATTGATGGCAACCTCACCATACGCTTGGGGAATAGCCCAACCGTAAATGCCGTGATCGAACGAGGCGTCAAACGTGCCTTGACCGACAACTCCTGCACCAGGATTACCAAAAGCTTGGGTCTTTTGAGCATCGGTACCGTAGATGAAGTCACCACGGAAACCCCAGTCGAAGCCGTTTGAGCCGTCGGCCGTTTTGCCCATGTAGAACCATTGCTGTTGGGCACGCAATTCATCGGGCACGTCATTGAACGCAAAAGCAGTCCCACGGCCAGTCGCTTCGTTAGACAGCGGCTCGAACTTGTCGTGGTAACCCATTTGTGTCCAGCCACCCACTTCGAGACACGAATCATCGAGACCCAACAGCCCGGCGAGAGTAAAATTCTCGACGCAACCACCGCCGATGCCGCTGAACAAGCCAGCCGCACCCACGCCGCAACCGCAGTCGCAGGGGTCACCACATTCACAACCAGGATCACAGCAACTATCATCGCAGCTTGCTGGTGTTACCAAAGAATCTGACCACTGCACATTGCCTTCCACGGCGAACACCGGCGCCGCGGATAGCACAAGTGCAGCGATTCCTGCTGTCCAAGTTTTTAACTTCACCTTATAGCTCCTTCTGTTTTGCCCTGCGTGCCGTTTGGTTCCAACCAACGATTGCACTGGGCAAGGTTTATTTGACGAACTCCGGTCCCCATGGACGGTCGACATGGGGACCGTATTCGCGGGAGATGCGTCCGCCTCGCTCTCATGTATCGACTATGCCAAGAACGCCAGTCGAGCCAGTGCCACGCATTTCTCCCAAAACACCGCTCGTAACAGGCGATATTTGAGAAAGCTTGCCGGTTATACGGATCGCAAGATCGGTTCAAGCGATAGGGTGTCGGGATGACTCGTTGAAAGGCGATGCGGGTGTGTACTGAATGATCGCTTGATTGACAAACCTTTCGCCACCGGAAAAGTTTAACATTCGCCAGATTGGGCGAGGTTTTTGGGGATCAATACGGCAAGAATCGGGCTTAGTGCTGATGATCGTGCGAATGGGCGTGGTCATGAGCCCCTTCGCCTTCGAGCCGCCACGAATCGATGAGCCACGCGCCACCGTTGTTGGGGCTTACCGAACGCACTAAAACAAGCTTCAATGTCAACGAATCATCGGGTTGCACGGTTTGATAAGAAATCGCCGCCCGCGGGCTTTGACCTGCCGTGTCACAGACTAGTTCGCGAGTCGCAAACTCGAGCTCGCCATGTTGGGCTTCTTCCTGAAGCTTGGCGACCAAAGTGTCTTGACCCAGCTTGGTGGCCTGAATTTTCGGATCGAATGCCGGGGGTGGTCCTTCGCCGGGGGGAGGCCCCATGAGCGACATCTTGGCATTACCCGAAAGTTGATTGAGGGCCTCTGAGGTTTGATTTTTGGCAGCCAATTCCAACCAAGCCCTTGCACTGTGATCAGCTTGGCTCTGATACAAGGTGTCGCGGACTTTAATCCGCAGCGGCGAGGCAATACCACAGACCACGCTGAGGGCCAACGCACAATAGGCCAGTTTCTTGCCCGAGAGAGCCCCCGCGGAACCGTTGATCCGCGCCAAAGCGAGCAACGAAACGATAATCCCGGCAATCGGCACAACAACTAACAATGGGGCCAACAGCGCAACCACCGACGCCAAGCCGAGCAGCAACGCGCAAACTGCCAAACTGCTCAGCGAAGTGTATTTGCCTAACTCGACCGCTTCGTAACTGTCCATGAATTGCCGCCAAGGACCGCAGGCTGCCGCCGGCGGCTATGAAGAAATCAGAATGTTATAGAGAATTACTATATTAACCAGCTTCAGCACTTTCGCAACATCTCGGCAACTTCGGCACATTCCTCTTTCGTAACGTCAAGATGCGTGACGGCGCGAATTTTTTGCGGGCCGATTGCGTACAAGCGGATTCCCCCCTGCAAAAGCCGCTGGCAGAATTCGGCGGCGCTGCCCAACTCTTCGGCAACCGTAAAGATCACGATGTTGGTATCGACTTCATCGGAGATCAAAGCGAGTTGGGGATTCTCGCGCACGGCGGCGGCAATCAGCTGCGCTTTCTCGTGATCCTCGGACAACCGTTCAACGTGATGCTCCAGCGCGTACAAGGCCGCAGCGGCTAGGCTACCAATCTGCCGCATGCCCCCACCCAGCATTTTGCGCCGCCGCCGCGCCTGTTTAATTTTCTCAAGCGGTCCGCACAAGGCCGAGCCGACCGGCGCTCCGAGACCCTTGCTAAAACAAACGCTCACCGTGTCAAAATGTTGGGCCCAATCGTTGGCGGAAATCCCACTCGCGACCACCGCGTTGAACAATCGCGCGCCATCGAGATGACTCGCTAATCCTTGCGCTGATGCCCAAGCACAGATTTCCACAACACCCTCATACGCTAAGACCCGGCCCGCCGCGCGATTGTGCGTCTGCTCCAAGCAAACCAACCGCGTGCGGGCCAAGTGATCGTTGGGGCCACGTATTTGATCGCGAAGCTGATCGACCGTGAGCACGCCGTACTCGCCGCAAATCGGTTGCACGCCGAGACCACCAACCTGGGCATAGCCGGCCTGTTCATAATTAAAAATGTGGCAATTCGCATCGCAAATAAATTCATCGCCAGGAAGGCAGTGAACCAGCAGGCCGATGAGATTGCTCATGGTCCCCGAGGGCATAAAGAGGGCAGCCTCCTTGCCGAGCATCCTGGCGATACGAGCCTCCAGTTCTAGCGTCGTGGGATCTTCGCTGAACACGTCGTCGCCCACGTCGGCAGCAGCCATGGCAGCCCGCATGCCAGGTGTGGGGCGTGTGATCGTATCGCTCAATAAATCAATACGCACCGGATTGTTTTGTTTGATCGTGGCCGAGACACCTTTCATTTTTTCGCTCCGCAAGAAACAATAGCCTTTTCAGCAAAATTAGTTAGCCGCCGGTGATTATTCCGTGTCTGTCTTAGGCGGGCAATTGAACCTACCACGCGAACCCTGCCAGAGCCATGGAACTTGTGATTCGACGCATCGATACGAGCCAACCCGGGGCCACCGAGGAATTGGCCGCCCTGCGCCGTAAGCTTTCCGCTGACGGCGACGTGGTCAGCGAAGCAGGCCGCCAGAAAACACTCGAAGTTTTCGGCGAGCCCCTCACGCCGCAGCAAACCGTCGAGCGAATTTGCCGCGATGTCCGCGAATGGGGCCTCGATGCCGTACTCGAATATACCCACAAGTTCGACGGCGCGGAGATCACGGCAGACACCCTGCGAGTTTCGCCTGACGAACTCGCGGCCGCGCACGCTGCGGCCGAGCCAGAATTCTTGGCAACAATCCGTGCCATTCGCCACAATGTGCTCCGTTTTCAACAAGCGATCTTGCATCACGACACTTGGAGCGAATTGGAAAAAGGTGGCAATCTCTGGCAACGCTACGTGCCGCTGGAGCGCGTGGGGATTTGCATCCCCGGTGGTGCGGCGGCGTATCCGTCGACCGTGCTGATGACCGCGATACCAGCGCAGGCCGCGGGAGTGAAAGAACTTGCCATCGTCGCCCCCCCTACCCCATTCGGTGCTTACAACCAAGATTTACTCGCGACCTGCCACGAGTTGGGAATCACGGAAGTCTATCGCGTCGGTGGCGCGCAAGCCGTGGCGGCGCTCGCCTACGGCGTGAATGGCATTGCGAAAGTCGACAAGATTGTCGGCCCGGGAAATCTGTTTGTTGCCCTCGCGAAAAAATTCGTTTTCGGGCAAGTCGACATCGACTCGATTGCCGGTCCAAGCGAAGTCGTCGTGATCGCCGATGACACGACCCCAGCAGCATTCATTGCCGCCGATTTGATTGCCCAAGCGGAACACGCCCCCGGTTCGAGCATTTTGCTGAGTTGGAGCGCGGAACTGATCGAAGACGTACATCAATCATTGACGTTACAACTGGCCGTGCTCGAACGGGGTGAACTTGCCCGGCAATCCCTTGCTGAGTTTGGTGCGCTTGTGCTAGTGGAAGATCGCGCGGAAGCAGCGGAGTTGGCCAATCAACTTGCGACCGAGCATTTGCACATTGCCTGCGAGGACGCGAACGACCTCGTCAAAGAAATTCGCCACGCGGGCGCGATTTTTGTCGGACCTTACAGCCCTGTGGCCCTCGGCGATTATGCCGCTGGGCCATCGCATGTGTTGCCCACCGGGGCCACCGCACGTTTTGCCAGCGGTTTAAGTTCCAACAGTTTCCTGCGGTCGGGGAGCGTGATTCAATTCGACCAAGTAGGACTCAAAGCCCTTGCTGAGGATGTCCTGCGGATGGCACACAAAGAAGGTCTTACCGGTCATGCCCGCAGTGTAACGGTGCGTTTGCAGCAGGAAGAGGCAGAATAGATTGTAGGCCGGAACGAGTATTGCGAGTTCTGGCAAAGACCAATGTTTTCTCGTAAATTCTGCCGGAACTGCGCAAGGCTTGTTCCGGCCTACGACTATCAAGTTTTTAATACGAACACGAGTTTAATCCAGATCCTTCGGTCGGCAAGCCTCCCTCAGGATGACATCTCTCTCGGCTCTCTCCCCCAAAAATAAAGTTTCCATGAATTACTTTCGACCGAATATCGTTGTGATGGAAGGCTACATCCCCGGTGAACAACCGCAGGGGGTGAGCAAATTCATCAAGCTCAACACCAATGAAAACCCCTACAACTGTTCGCCGAAAGTGAAGGCGGCGATTGGCCGGGTTTGCCAAGCCGGCTTGCAGCGCTATCCCGACCCGATGGCCACCGCGTTCCGCTTGCAAGTGTGCGAACTGCTCAAGGCTGATCTGCCGGAGATCACCCCCGACTGGATCCTTTGCGGCAACGGCAGCGATGATATTCTCACAATTGTCACACGCGCCTTGGTTGATTCTGGCGATGTCGTGCGTTACCCGAACCCCAGCTACGTGCTCTATAAATCACTCGCCGAGATTCAAGGTGCCAAGATCGATGTTGTGAATTTCCAAGCTGATTGGTCGCTCGGTGCGAATTTCGTGGCACCGCTCGATCGGCTCAAGCTCGCGTTCCTGGCCAATCCGAACAGCCCCTCGGGCACCATGGTGCCGCCAGCAGACGTAGCGAAAATAGCCGACGCCCTCCCCTGCCCTCTCTTGGTGGATGAAGCCTACGGCGATTTCGCTGAAACGCATTGCCTCGCGCTCGTGGCTAAGAACGAAAGAATCATGGTTTCACGGACCTTGAGCAAGTCCTACGCTCTGGCCGGATTGCGGTTTGGCTATCTCGTCGCCCAGCCCCAAATTATTCGCGAGCTTGTGAAGGTGAAAGATTCCTACAACTGCGATGCCCTCGCGATTGCGGGTGCCACGGCAGCCCTCGAAGACCAAGCGTGGTTCACCGAAACCTGCGCGACAATATTGGCGTCGCGGGCGCGCTTATTGGCCTCTCTACGAGAACTGGGCTTTACATGCGTCGATTCCCAAGCGAACTTCATTTGGTGCGAACATGCAACCAAAACCAGTAAGCAGCTCTACTTGGATTTGAAAGCTGTGGGCGCGCTGGTCCGCTATATGAACTATCCCGACTGGGGCGACGGCCTGCGGATCACCGTCGGCAACGACGAACAAATCGACGCGTTTCTAACAATCTTGCGAGAAATTGTGAGTAAGTCGTAGGCCGTAACGAGTAGTACGAGTTCCGGCATGATTGGCGTGAAAACATTATCTTGCCGGAACTCGCGGAACTCGTTCCGGCCTACTTACTGACGAAAACCGACACAACTGAGATAACGGATAACCTCCCCATGGAAGAACTGTTCACCGTCCCTTCAATGATGTCGCTGGCGACGCTCGCGGTTCTAGAAATCGTGTTGGGGATCGACAACGTCGTTTTTTTGGCGATCCTCGCCGGAAAACTGCCCCCGGAACAACAGCCTAAAGCGCGTATGATTGGCTTGATGCTCGCTGCCGCGGGTCGGATTGCGCTCTTATTCGCCATTTCTTGGATCATCACGCTCGACAAGACCACACTCTTTGAGCTTCCTTTTTATTGGGGGGATAGTCACGGTCTGGCGGCGGACGCTCCTGAGCCAACAACGACCCCAATCACCATCAAAAGTCTTGTGTTGTTCTTGGGAGGCGCGTTTTTGCTCGCCAAGTCCACCTGGGAGATCGGCCACGAGTTGGAAGGAAAACATGGAGATGGCAAAACCAAAGCACCCGCCTCGTTTGCCGCGGTCCTTGTGCAGATTTTGTTGATTGACTTGGTCTTTTCGCTCGACTCGGTGCTGACCGCCGTGGGAATGGTGCGTCCCGAAGATTACACGAAATACTGGGTGCCGATGACGATCATGATTTCGGCGGTCCTGATTGCCATCGCCGTGATGATCGCCTTTAGCGGGCCGGTCTCGCGTTTCGTCAACGAGCATCCCAGTGTAAAAATGCTGGCCCTGGCGTTTCTCATTCTAATTGGCGTGGTACTGATCGCCGAAAGCCTGAGCACGCATATCCCTCGCGGCTATATTTACGCCCCCATGGCGTTTTCGCTAGGAGTGGAAATGCTCAATCTCAAGGTCGCTGCCAAGCGCAAGCAGGCCCATGCGGTGCCTTAGCGAGCACAATCTATATAAACCGCGTAAGTGCCACGTGTTGGAGAAAGTTTGGTCGGGCCCCGCCAAAGTTGTGGCAGCTTATACAGATACGTTCTCGAAATTGGGCACTCGTGCGATTTGACCCTCTCACGTGTATGGCACGAAAAACAATTGCCAGAGCCCTGGAAATTTTTCTACAGTGTGCGTTATCTGCAACTCGACGAAGGTCTCATCGACTTGGCCATCCCGTCCCCGCGCATCCCCAAGCCGACACCTTTTTCAGCTCCGACTTCGACAGCCGCAGCATACTCTACCACGCTGACAGTTCGGTTTCGAGTATCGACGCTAGTCGTTATTTAGCAGCGGTACTTGTGCCGCTTCTCTCTGGACTCTTCTCACCCACTGCAAGCGGCGGGTCTAAATAATCTGAGACGGCATTCCCTGTTATCAACCGAGCGGCACGATCATAGGTAAAGTAGCTCCAACCCCACTGGAAAAAAACGAGCACCCGGTTGCGGAAGCTGACGATTTTTAGCAAATGGATGAACAGCCACATCAACCAAGCCAAGAAACCAGAAAAGTGCAAATTCCCAATGTCGGCCACCGCGGCGCTGCGGCCGATGGTCGCCAGGCTGCCTAAATCGCGATAACGATAAGTCGGCGGTTGACGACCGGCGATGCGGGCTTTTATCAGCTTCGCAATGAACTTCCCTTGGGAAATCGCCACGGCAGCCACGCCGGGCAACGGTTTGCCGTCCGCACCGACGCAATGCGCCATGTCACCCAACACAAACACGCCCGGCTGTCCCGGCAACGACAAATCGGCCTGCACCTTGATGCGACCCGCGCGATCAAGCTCCGCGCCCGATGATTCCGACAATAACTTGGCCAGCGGCGAGGCTTGCACCCCGGCAGCCCAGAGCACCGTGTTCGTGGCGAGAAATTCTATACCCGTGGCAGTTTTCAAAGTCACGCCATCAGGAGCGATTTTCTCAACCGCGTTGCCCGTGCGGACGGAAACACCCAACTTATGCAGCGCTTCTTCGGCCTTGATGGAAAGCTCCGGCGGATAGGCGGCGAGCACGCGCTCACCAGCTTCGATCAACACCACGTTGGCCTCGGCGGGGTTGATGTCGTGAAAGTCTTCCTTGAGGCTGTGCCGCGCGATTTCGGCTAGCGCACCGGCAAGCTCTACTCCCGTGGGCCCAGCACCGACGATCACAAAGTTCAACAGCCGATGCCGCTCGTCATGGTTGTTCGTGCGCTCGGCCGCTTCAAAGGCCGTGAACACTCGCCGGCGTATCTCCGTGGCATCCTCAATTGTTTTTAACCCAGGGGCCAGTTGCTCCCATTCAGGATGGCCAAAATAGCTATGTGTCGCCCCGGCTGCCACCACGAGCACGTCGTAACTCAACTCACGATCAGCGACTTGTAGGCGGCGATTAGCCAAGTCGATCCGCGTGACCTCGCCCATCAAAATCTGACAATTACGCTGGCCCGCCAAGATGCTCCGCAAGGGGGCGGCAATGTTCGCCGGCGACAGCCCCCCAGTCGCGACTTGGTACAATAACGGCTGAAACAGATGGAAGTTGCGCCGATCAACAAGCGTGATTTGAACCGGGGCCCGTTTGAGACCCATGGCTACCTGCAGACCGGCAAAGCCACCACCAACGATGACGATCCGGCGGGGAAGCTCGGCAACTGCGGAATGATCGGTCATCGGAAAAATGCGGGAATCGAGGATGCCTCCCTCAAAAGTAAACCAAGCACAGCATATCAGGTTTCCTGCCTACTCGGGGAGGGGTTGATCCTTGGTTTCGGGCGCGAAAGGTAGCGTGAACAGGGCAATCAAAAAGATCGCACACATGGTCATCGCGGCGTAGCGCTCCTGCAACCCCGGCACGTCGCTGGCATAAACGTCAGTCGCCAATTTGGCCGAGAAAAAACTCCCCCCCGCCGCGGCGAACCGTCCCAGATTGTAGCAAAAAGACGTGCCCGTGCTCCGCATGCTGCTGGGAAACAACTCCGGCAAGTAGATCGCAAACCCCGCGAACACGCCCAGTTGGAAGAACCACATCAGAGGCATCATCCAATAGGCATCAGCCGGCGAGCTCATGGTCCAATAGACGAACAACGTTATCAAAAATGCTCCCGTGTACCAAATGGCAAACGCCGGTTTGCGTCCCAGCACGATGCACGCCTTCGTCATAAACCACATGCCCACCGCTGCGCCGATCATCTGCAATGTGTAGGCGGTGGCCTTCGCGCTGACGATTTTCTTGGGAATTTCAGCCTCGCTTACGCTCTCTTGCAAAAAATGCTCGCGGAAAACCTTGGATTGCAAGTCGATGGCGTATTCCGCGATCGCCCACAAACCGATGACCCCCGCCGAAGAAATGAGCGCGCCAACGATAAGATTCTTCCGCCACCGCCGGTCGCGTAAGAGATCACGATAGGGCGCAAAGATGTTCCCCTGTGGCAAGCGACCTTCCGCCTTTGCCCGTAACCAGGGTTCCGGCTCACGGAGAAACTTCATTGTGAATACCACCAACAACGCCGGCAATGCTCCGACTAGAAACATCCATCGCCAGCCACTCCCCTGAGCAATCACGCCGCGTTCAACGAAAATCCCAATGACTGTCAGGACCACTCCCGCAGAGAGATTGCCAACCGTCGACAGAATTTGCAACCAGCCGAGTGCACCCGAGCGTGCTTTGTCGCTCAACGTCTCGGCAATCAACGCGACCGCCAAACCAAACACGCCCCCCACGCCGATGCCCGTGAGGAACCGCGCCGCGGCGAAGTCCCAATACGTACGACTGAAGTAGCTCATTCCCGTACAAGCCGAGTAAATGAGGACCGTGATCGTGAGCATCTTCGCACGGCCGTAACGATCACCTAATGCACCGAAGATGAGTCCACCGATGCCCCAGCCGATCAAGAAGTAAGCGGTGACTTTCTTGCCGAGCGCTTGCACGTCGGCACCAGGCGTCCCCTGGGTCAAATCGGTGAGTGCTTCCACCCGCGCCAGCGAAAACAACCGTTGGTCGAGGCAATCAAAAAACCACGCCGCGCTGGCGATGATAAATACGAACCAGTGATACGGAGTGAGATGAGAATACCAGCGCTCAGACATAAGAGAAGTTCCAAAAAAAGACCGAGGATCCCGCGCTTGGACTGGTCGCTTAAGCGACCAGTTCTCAGCGGGGCAGTTACATTTTCAACCAATACATTACTCAGAAATCGCGTCAGCGGCAGGCTCTGGGAGCAAGAAACTCAATAAAAAATTAGCGAGAATCAAGACAAAAGCCACCCCCGCCGCGACGATTGCGACCTTGGCCGCCGGAGTCGCGCCGGGAACGAAGGCCATCGTGGCAATCGCCTGGGTCACCGCCGCAAACGGAGTCCCCAGCATCCGACCACCGATATTCGCGGCAAAGCTTTCCCCGGTCCCCCGTAAATGCACCGGGAAAGCATGGGGCAAGTAATTGCCCCAGAAGCTGAAGACCGATGTCGTGCAAAATCCAGCCAGAAAAATACCGATCCCCAGCAGCGACAAACTCACATTATGAAACCCCGGCAGCCAACTCATATCGCCGGTCCAAAACACTTTTTCCTCTCCCCGATAGAAACCCCAAAACACGAGTGGCAAGATCACCAAGCCTGGAATTAAAAACGCCCGCAATAAGGCGCGGCGGCTTACAAAATAAACCACCACCAACGCCAGCGCAAAGCGGCCGAACAAACCCCCCAACTCTTGCGACTTCGTGTAGTTCGCCGTGATGATTTGCTGTGTCCGGCCAGCCAGCGGCTTCGCCTCGGCGGGAGGTTTGCCAGCCGTCACCTCGGCAACCTTTTCCTGGACCGTATCGATGCCTGGCAAAATTTGTTGCAACTGCTGCAAGGCCCCAAACGCTACGCCATAGCTGCAGGCGAACATCAGCGTAGTGACAATCGTCGTTTTACGCAGCGCTGGCGCGAATAACTCGGCAATACTGGGACGCCGCAGTGTCCCCGCCGCCTTCCTGGCCGCCCATTGGGGAGACTCCGGCAAGAACGGTCGAATCACGATCAGCGGGATCGCCGGGATCAAACCGCTCATCAGCGTGTAGCGCCAGTCGGCATGTTGACCTGCGGGGCCGATTGTGCCAACCAGCGATTGCAAAAACTCCGGAATCTGAATCGCCGGCAAACCTGTCGCGTGGCGGGCAATCAAACCGTTGACAAAGGCGACGAGCAAACCGCCGAACGACGAAAACGCTTGGGTGTATCCCAGCACTTTTTCACGTTGTTTGTGGTCATCAAACAATTCCGCGAGCCAGGCCACGGCGGCAACGAATTCCACGCACACGCCGATGAACGTCGTCGTGCGAAAAAACAAGAGCATCCACAAATTCGTGGAAAACCCCGCCATGAACGCGGAGAACGCGTAGAGCAAAATGCTCCAGGTAAGCACCTTTCGTCGCCCAAAGCGATCCGTGAGATAACCGCCCAAGAGTCCGAAAATCCCGCCACACACCGCCGGAACATAAAACAGTAAGCCAAACCATTTAGCAAATTCAGGCGTTCCTGGCGCAATCCCGCCCAGCTCCATCAGTGCGTTGCGCACTATCAACGGCAGCATTAAGAGTTCGTAGATGTCGAAGGCAAAACCAATCGACGCGATGATGCACACCAACCATTGAACCGAGGTCAGACGCTTGCTTTCTGCCATGAGGAGCCACCTAAAAATCGCGGGAGGCCCAGGAAAACACGGGCCGGGGGACGGGGGGAAATCAAGGAGGGAAAATCTGCGGACGAGTCGTTAAGGTTCTTAGGATACCGGCTCGCCATCGCCGTGACAACGCAGGTTGTTCCTCTGTAGGACGGGCACTCCTGGCCGTCTGGCTGTCTGGCCTGGCCGACGGGCAGGAGTGCCCGTCCTACGTTTCGGTAACGTCTCGGCTGTAGAGAAATAGCGTGGAGTGACCTCAAACTAAGTCTATCGGTGTGTTGTCGTTCTGACCCCGCATAATCGTTCCAAACCGCACGATACGCTTCAAACAGCGGCCAATCTTGCGGATCGCCCAATCTCCAGCAGTTCATCGCTCGTTCCACCGTTGCGGCACATCTTGTGAGCAATACTTCTACTGAGAATTTGGCAGAAATTCTCCATAAGGACCATTTTCAATGATTGTCATCATCGGATTCATTGTCGTCATCGTCGGCGTACTCGGCGGCTTCTCCATGGCCGGCGGGCACGCGGGTGCATTGTGGCATCCCTCGGAAATCGTCACCATCGGTGGGGCTTCGCTCGGCGCGCTGATTGTGATGTCGAGCAAAAAGACGCTCATCGACCTTTTTAAGGGGGTCATGCAAGCCATCAAAGGCTCGCCCTTCAATCGTAAGATGTACAACGAGCTGTTCAGCCTGATGTACGACTTGATGAAGACCTCCCGCAAAGATGGTTTGCTGGCCATTGAATCGCATGTCTCGAATCCTCACGAGAGCAGCATCTTCGCCAAATATCCACTTGTGCTTAAGAATCACCATGTCTGCGAATTTGTCGCCGGTGGATTTTCGCTATTGGTCGAAGGCACCGTGCGCAAGGAATTGATGCCCGAACTTTTCGACGCTGAACTGGCTGTGATCGAACACGAACATCACATGCCAACCGTGGCCTTGATGAAAACAGCCGATGGTTTGCCGGGCTTTGGGATCGTGGCGGCGGTACTCGGTATCGTGATCACGATGGGCCACATCGATGGCCCGGTGGAAGAAATCGGTCACAAGGTAGGTGCGGCCCTCGTGGGTACCTTCCTGGGGATTTTGTTGTCCTACGGCTTCTTTGGGCCGCTAGCGGGGCGGATGGAAGCGCTGGGATCCATGGAATTGTCGTTCTTCCGCACGATCACCACGATGATTTTGGCCTTCGCCAATGAATTGCCGCCCAAGGTGGCCATCGAGAAAGCACGTCGTAGCGTGGGGACCGAGATGCGTCCTACCCGCGAAGATATGGAAGAATTGTTCAAACAAGTTGACGCAAGTTAGCGCCGCGTAGGCATCCAAAGTTTTTTTGCGGGAGATCGACCGATGGCAGGTGCCGGTGGTGGTGCATGGAAGGTGGCCTACGCGGACTTCGTGACCGCGATGATGGCCTTTTTCATGGTGATGTGGCTCACGTCGCAGAAGCCCGACGTGAAGCAGTCCGTCGCCCAATACTTCCGCGATCCCTTTGCCATCGAATCCGATGATCCTCCCAGTCGGGGTTACGGCTCCGAGGAAGACCCTCCCAAGAAAGATGGCCGCTACTCGCCGACCGTGCAAAAACGCAAAGACGGCAGGGGCCAACCCGGCAAAATGAGAAACGGTTTTGCCGCCGCCCAATACAACGATGCTCCTCAAATCACGGTGCTCTTCAAGGATGGCACCGCGGAAATGGACAGCGAGCAGTTGGACCACCTGAAACACTCGGTAAGCAACTTGCTGGGTCGTCGCAATCGCATCGAAATCCGCGCTCATTCGCTCCGCCGACCGTTACCCCCCGAAAGTCCCTACAAAAATCATTGGGAACTTTGTTACGCCCGCTGTAACACGGTGATGGAAGTTCTCGCTGAATTGGGCATGGACCCGGACCTAATTCGCCTCAGCCAAGCCGAAGGAAATGAACCGATGGCCGAAAGTCTCGATAAGAGCGAACTGCAATTCAACTCTCGCGTCGACGTGCATGTCTTGCCGGAGATTGTCGATTCGCAGCAGTTGGCAAGCAATACGAAGTAGTGCGTATCGTCAGCCGACGATAATTCGCGGACGACGTTTGGGATCGGGTTCGGCACGGCGGATTAGCTCGCGGACCATCCAAGGGACGTTCCCTTCGCCAAACAGCACGAAGTCCAAGCTGGCGGTGAGTGGACTGCGTTCCGACCAGCCGAAGTGAATTTCCGGAGGCTTACCCGTTCGCGCGAGTTCCAGGGCCACGAGCGCAATCGTGTGAGCAATCGACACGCAATTGGTGAGCCGAATGATGAAGCGGTCATCCTCGCTATGCACGGCAATCAAGGGGCTTTGCGTGAACTCGCTAGGATCGCCGAGCGAAGTTTCGACGAACACAATCGGGGTATCGTCGCCCAAGCGGTGGGCCTTGCGAATACTCCGCTCCTTTTGCTCGATCGTGTGCTGGCCGGGACGATGGGGCACAAGCACGGGGAAATCCAAATATTTCAGCGTTTCCCACAGCACCCGCGATTCTTCATCGAGAAACTCGAAGCGATCAAACCTCAACTCTGTGCTGCGCATCACCCGCGACACGCCGGAGGCAACGATCACCGCCAAAATAAACGCCCCTGCGATGCGAATACCGTCAGGCTTTTCAATCACGATGGCAATCGTCGTGTAGAGAAAGATTGCCATCGCCACGGCGTAGCCCCACGGAATCTTTGCCTTCCCGGAAAGCTTGGATTTCTGCCAAACGTCGATCACCACCGCCACCGCGGCGCTCGACATGAGCACCATGACCCCCGTCGCATAAGCTTCGCCCTGGGCCTCGACGCTCGCATCGAAAATGATCGTCACGAGCAAGTTCACGCCCGTGAGCAGAAGTGCGAGCGGCCGAATCGCCTCGGCCCATTTGGGGGCCATGCCGTATCGCGGCAAATAGCGGGGCAGCAGATTGAGCAATCCCGACATCGCACTGGCACCCGCGAACCACAAAATCATCACGGTGCTCAGGTCATACAAGGCGCCAAAAGCCTCGCCAAAGAGCGGGTTGATGGGGAATCGCGATTCCCCATGGGCCACATACGCCAGAGCACGATTGGCCGCCTCACCGCCGGTTTGTAGCGCTTCGGGAGCGATCAATGTGCAAACC
>JAWXAV010000109.1:0-9090 GCA_034439695.1 Bythopirellula sp.
CCTGTCACGATGGCATGTTGAGCGTACAAACCGCTGTTTTTACAAGGTGTGGCGCAAATCGCGTGCCATTGTGCGGGAAGTCATCTGGGAAATCCGGGCCAATGGTTTCCGCGTCTCCCTTGGCTAGCCGGATGATTTGCAAGCCGTTGCGGATCGGTGCTAAGGGATTGCGCAGTTCGTGGGCCAAGGTCGCCAGGAACTCATCCTTGCGGCGATCAGCGGCGGACAATTCCGCAGCCACGAACCGCAGCTCTTCCTGGATTTCTTGCTGCTCGGTCACGTCGGTGTTCGTGCCGAACCAATTCACGACCCGACCTTCGGCATCTTTCACCGGCACGACCCGTGTGAGGAAGGGGCGGAAAATTCCATCCGCTCCTCTCAGAGGGAAAACCATCTCGAAGAGCTCGCCAGTAGCAAGCGAACGGTTCCACCGCTCGTTCACGGCCGGCAGCACGGCGGGGTCGTGAACGCTTTCCCATCCCCAGCCTTCCTGTGTTGCGGGGGTCGTTCCCGTGTAATCATACCAGCGCTGGTTGTACCAATAGATATGGCCGTCGGGACGAGCCATCCAAGCAAACTGGGAAACATTATCTGCCAACGTGTGGAACCGCTCCTCGCTTTCGCGCGCCAAAGCCTCGGCCTGCAGCAGTCGCGTGGTGTCGTAGAAATAACAGACCACCGCGTACCTTCCGTCCGGCATGGTAATGCGGTCCAACTGCCACTCGTAGGTTTCCACGGTGCCCAAGTCAGCGCGGGGACTCACCAAACCAGGCGAGCGGTAAGACTCGCCCGTGTCGAGCGTATGCCGGAAAATATCGATGATCTCGGTGGCGAGAGGCTCGGGCCACAGCACGCGCATTGTGTCATCAAGGCGGCGGCCGATTGCCGGATTCACATTTCGAAACGCGCGGGCTTGCGCATCCGCGTTGACGTGCGAGATGCGAAAATCCGCATCGACGATGTAGAAGCCCGTGGGCGAGCGATCGATGACATTGTCTAACAACTCCGCGCTGAGGCGGAGTTCCTCTTCGGTTTGTTTGCGCTCGGTAATATCTCGGAACGTCCAAACCCAGCCCAGTCTCGCCTCTCCGGTGCGGATTGGAGACCCACACCGTTCGTAAACCCGCCCATCCTTCATCGCCAGCTCTTCCCGAACCTGCGCCTCGGGGTGGTCGTAAATCGACGCGACCCGCGCGAGGAATCCCGCGGGATCGGCCGTCTGGCCTGCTGCCCACTCCAAAGCCGCCGCATCCGACTTTTGTTCCAGAACTTCGGCAGGAAATTTCCAGATGTCCATGAAGGTTTGATTTTGGTGGACCATCCGCCCGTCGGGCGCTACGATCAGAATTCCATCCAGGACGCTTTCGGTGAGAGCCTCAAGCCGTGTTTTCTGGTAGAGTAATTTTTCTTCCACCTGCTTCCGCTCGGTAATGTCGTTCACTAATACCACGACGCCGCCGATCTCTCCATCGGCTCCGCGGCTGGGGATGTAAGTGGCGTCAATCCATTTCGGGCCGGCGTTCTGATAATCCACTTGCGCTTCATAATGAACGGTCTGGCCAGCTAAAGCCGCCTCGACTTTTGGCCCGATCACCGACCAAGCGGCATCGCCCACAACATCGCGCATGTGACGGCCCGAAATCTCGCCGCGCGGATGGCCGAACCAATCCTCATAAGCCCGGTTATTGAGGATGTATCGGCACTCGAGGTCCACGTAGGAAATCAGCGCCGGCACGTTGTCGGTGATCGTGCGGAGTTGTTCTTCGGCCTGCCGCAACGATTCTTCCGCTCGTTTTCGTTCGGTAATCTCGCGGATGAAAGTTGTCAGCCCGCCATCGGGGGCGGGGTAACATTTGATCCCATACCATCGGTCCCAAGGCTCGTAGTAGTTCTCGAAATCGATCGTGACGTTCTCCGCCACGGCCCTGCGAAACTCGGTTTCCAATTTGGTGCCGACCACTGCGGGGAACAATTCCCAAGGGGTCTTGCCGAGCAGCGCGGAACGGGGGAGTTGGTTGATCCGTTCCGCCTCATTATTCACATACACGATCCGCCAATCGCGGTCGTAGCGCATGAATCCATCCGTGATGCTTTCGAGAGTTGTGGCAATTTGCTCTAGGGAAGAGTATTGTTTCGCCTCGAACAACTTGCGATCGCTGATGTCTCGAAACACCAACACACAGCCGACAATCTCACCCTCTTTGCAGCGGATCGGAGCAGCGCTATCGTCAATCGGTCGCTCGGTGCCGTCTTTGGCAATCAGCACCGTGTGATTGGCCAAACCGACAATCACCCCTTCGAGCAACGCCCGCGTGACCGGATTGTCGACCGGCAGTTTCGTTTCTTCGTTGACGATCCGGAACACGACCTCCAAGGGCTTTCCCGCAGCTTCGTCATTCGTCCAGCCCGTGAGGGACTGAGCAACCGGATTGAGATTCGTGACGCGGCCTTCACAGTCGGTCGTAATCACTCCATCGCCAATACTGGCCAGCGTTGTTCGCAAGCGCTCCGCTTGTTCACGGGCAAGCCATTCGGCATGGATCGAGCGGTTCTCCGCGGCACGCATCACCCCACCAAAATAGGCAATCGCCGAACCGACGATCATATAAGCGAAGATGCCAATCAGATCGGCGGGATCCACGATCTTAAAAGAGTAACGCGGCGGAACAAACAACCACCAAGCCAAGAGCAAGCCAAGAAACATGGCCAGCAGAGCGGGCCGCAGTCCGCCGTACCAGGCAGCGACGACAATAGCCAGGAACATCGTGATGTACGGAACAGCATCGCCCAACCATGGATTGAGCAGCCACCGTGCCCAGCCAGCCAAGCTTACGGCCACGAGAGCCACGCCGTAAGCCAACGCAGTCGCAGACGCGGAAATGGGGGTTTTAGAATCGATAAGGTTGTTCGACATCCCGGCGACCCGCGGAAGCGTAGGTTAGTCTTTCCTGGCCAGCCTCTCGATTATATTTTGTGCCAAGTGGGATAGATAGATAGATAGATAGATAGATAGATTTTTATGAGATTTTTGGGGAGTTTCGACGTTATCCACGACGTCCGAACCGACAACAACAAAGTGACATGTGGCGAGCCCCCACAAAAAATGAAATCAGCAGCAGGCGTTGTGTGTGGAATTACTTTGATGAACGCCCCTGATACCGCTTATACGGCACCCTTTCCAAAAAAGCATTCAGTTCCAACGAGCGCCGAATCGCATTGTCCAAATTGACATTCACTCGGGTGTGCGAATACTCTCGCCATTCTGTAACGATGCCATGCCTCACCGCTTACCAGAGCGTGTACCGATACGCCAACCGCCCCTACTTTTCATCACGTATCGCACCATCAAAATATTCGTGCCCTTTCGCATCCCGCCAAAACTCGGGTCGCCGCTCAGGCAATAAATCATTCACCAATTTGGCCACCGAACCGTGCAATCTTTGCATCAAGGGTGAAAGGTTGCGACCTTCGTACAAATAGCCCAGCGTGTGATAGTGATTATCTAGCAGTGAAGTCACCCACGGAACGAAGCGAAACTCTTTGGTATAGTACTCGAAACGATCCCAGAAAACGCGCTTGGCAGCTTCGGTGGCAAAGGTAGGATACTGATCGCGGCAACGCGCGGTGATGAAGTAGACTTGATTGTCAATGAGCCAATGTTCGAAGCGATGATGCCCGCTGTATTCCAGATTCTGACCACGCGAGATTTTACGAACGGGCTTGGGCATGCTGGGGATTGTAATCGAGGCGCATAATGAAAGAAAGCATCCAGCCCACCGCCCGCTGAAGCGGGCTCGCCTGGAGCGATGCTTAGGCGAGCCCGCTTCAGCGGGCGGTGGTGTGAGGCACTAATCCTTCTTCGCTTCCTTCACCCAACTATCGCGCAGCGTCGACGTGCGGTTGAACACAGGCTTCTCGGGCTGCGAGTCCACCGGATCGACAAAGAAGTACCCCAATCGCTCGAACTGATAATGCTCTCCCGGCAACGCATTTAACAGCGAAGGCTCAAGCTGCGCGGTGGTTAACACTTCGAGCGAGTTCGGATTGATATTGTCGAGGAACGTCCCGCCGTTGGGAGCCTCATCGGGATTTTCCACGCCGAACAGATGATCGTACATCCGCACTTCGACGTTGATCGCGCTGGCCGCCGAGACCCAGTGGATCGTTCCCTTCACCTTGCGGCTATGGTCGGGATCGAACGTGCAACGGAGTTCCACGACCTGGCCCGTGGCGTCCTTGATTACTTCATCACACTTGATAATCCCCGCACAGCGGAGCCGCACCTCTCCGTCTGGCTTTAAGCGGAAGAATTTCGACGGCGCATTCTCCATAAAGTCATCTTCTTCGATGAAAATCTCGCGCGTGAGCGGCACGATCCGCGTTCCCATCTCGGGTTTTTGCGGATGCCTGGGCGCAGTAAGTTCCGTTACCTCACCCAGATCGATATTCGTGAGCACGACTTTCAGCGGCTTGAGCACGGCCATCGCCCGGGGCGCGGTTTCGTTGAGATTCTCGCGAATCGCATCCTCCAGCCACGCCATGTCGATCGTGCTGTTAAACTTGGCGACGCCGATCCGTTCACAAAATCCTTGAATCGCCTCGGCCGTGTAACCTCGGCGGCGCAAGCCACGAATCGTGAGCATCCGTGGGTCGTCCCATCCGGAAACATGCTTTTCCGTGACGAGTTGCAGCAACTTGCGTTTGCTCATCACCGCGTAGGTGAGATTGAGCCGCGCGAATTCAATCTGCTGGGGATGATGGATCCCCAGTGCTTCGCAGAACCAATCGTACAAGGGGCGATGATTCTCGAATTCGAGCGTGCAGATCGAGTGAGTGATCCCCTCGATGGAATCGCTTTGCCCGTGGGTATAATCGTACGACGGATAGATGCACCACTTGTCGCCCGTGCGATGATGGTTGGCGTGCTTAATGCGATACATCACGGGGTCGCGGAGATTGATGTTCGACGAGGCCATGTCGATCTTCGCCCGCAAGGTCCGCGTGCCATCGGGAAACTCGCCGGCCCGCATCCGCGTGAACAGATCGAGATTCTCCTCGATGGTCCGCTCGCGAAAGGGGCTGTTCTTGCCGGGTTCAACGAGCGTGCCGCGATACTCGCGCATTTCGTCGGCGGTAAGGTCACAGACGTACGCCTTCCCCGCCTTGATGAGTTGCACGGCCCAATCGTGGAGTTGCTCGAAATAATCGGACGCGAAGAACAGTCGGTCTTCCCAATCGCCGCCGAGCCAGCGCACGTCGTCGAGAATCGAATCGACGTATTCTTGCTCTTCTTTGGTCGGATTCGTGTCGTCGAATCGCAGATTGAATTTGCCGTGGTACTGCCGCGCGAGCCCCGCGTTCAGGCAGATGCTTTTGGCATGGCCGATATGCAGGTAGCCATTCGGCTCGGGCGGGAACCGGGTATGCACCCTCCCCTCGTTCTTGCCGACGGCCACATCGGCGTCGATGATCTGCTCAATGAAATTCCGCGAGGCTTTTTCCTCGCCGGGCGTCGGTGCGGTCGACATCGGTGTTCCTACTTCAAAAACGATAGGGTTGCTCTCTCACTCCCCCAATTTAGCAAACCAAATCGATTTCTCGTAGGTGATATCTCTCGGAACCCCTCGCTTGGGGCCGACGTATCGTTATTGCAAGACCCAGAGGCGGCCCAGCAACGTGAAAGCTGACCACTAATTGAGCACAATCTCGAGTGCCTGACCGGCCTCGACATTGACGGTGCGCTGCAAGTCGGGTTGTGTGTATTCCGGCGCGATGCTGGGGGCCGATGTTGTCGCATCACTCGGTGTCGATTGAACAATCGAGTAAGCGTACTTGCCCGAGATCAGCTCGCCTTGAAACGTGCCATCAGGCTTAACTTCTAGGTTGGTCAAGTGCCCATTATCAAGTGGATGAAACGAAACAGTGATATTCCCGACCGGTTGACCGGCTTGGGAAACCTTACCATTAACATTCACCGGAGCACCCTTGAGCCCTGGCTGAGGTGCTCCACAACCGATCACAGCGATGAGCAGGAAGGTGGCCAACAAAGATTGATATCGCATTGATGCATCTCCTTGCATTGAGTACCTAAAGAACCCCTCCCCTGGGTACTGGGGAGGGGAATTTTAGTTAGGTTCTTTTAGAGTTCGAGTTCAATGGTCTGTCCGTCTTCGGCACCGACCAACCACTTCACGACGACACCATCCATCGAATCCGACAGAAAGTGAACCGAGCCATCGCCCATTGTCGCGTTGAGTCCGCCAGCGTGAAAACCAAACGGCTCATCGTTGGGACCGCAATTATTGACCGACCAGCGGCACTCGGCTGGGCCCCCATCGGGCGTGGAGTGGTTATTGAGCTGCGCTAATCTGGAACCCGGGCTGATGGCGTTGCTTGGACCCGAATAACCGTTGCCAACCGCATCGGCGTCAGCCCACGCAAAAACGCGCCGACCGTTGGCTCCGCTCGACATATTAATCGGATCGGCTGCGCTCGACACGGGCGTAAAGCGGTTGGAGAAGGCCCCATAATTCTGCACGTCGGGATGTGAGCGGCCCGCGTCTTCGATCCACATAATCGTGTTGCTGGCACCATCGGTGACGCGCCCGAACCCACCGCCATCGCAATTCAAGAGCGGCGCGACGACTTGAGCTTGCCAGGCCGCGGAGCCGCTGCCTGGGGTGCGCATCCCGTAGGTTGCGGAGCCCACGGTGGTATCGATATCCGACAAGGCCACGATCATGTAGTCGATGCCTCCATATCCGTGGACCGGGTCGCGAGAATCGCTCGAGACGGGCGTGGTGGGGCAGATGAAAGTTTCAATCCTACTCTTAGCCGCGACTTGGCCGCTGGGATGGGCCGGATCGTCGTAATTGCGCCCCTTGGCATCGGGATGCAACAAACATCCCGTCGGTGTTGTCAATGAAGTGCCGCTTGCTGAGGGCGTGGCGCTGTAGACCGTCTGAGGGAGTGCCTCGTGATCGAACATGGCGTAAATCGCTTGTTGTTCGATGAAGGGCAAAATGTACGTTGCGGTTGAGTGGATCATGTAAGTCGTCGACGCGCCGCCGGTCGAGTCGCACTGGCCGCTGGGCGGCAGTTTTTTCTGGCCGGATTCGTAATTCAGAACGCCCAGGCCCAACTGCTTCATGTTGTTCCCGCACTGCATCCGCCGAGCCGCTTCCCGGGCGGCTTGAATCGCCGGCAGCAACAGTGCTACCAACACGCCAATGATCGCGATGACGACCAGCAACTCGACAAGCGTAAAGCCGATTCGCCGTCTTGTTTGTGAATGAACAGAGTAGGAATCGTTAAAAACTTTCATGAATTCTTCATCCTTCAAGTGGGAAATCGGGCTTGCCAACCGAGTTTCTCGGCAACTCCATCCAGGAGTAGCCAAGTAACCTAAGGGGCTTAGATGAAGAATCCATGAAGGATTGGAACATTCACGAAACCTTCACAATTGCAAACGCTCTCAAGTCGCTCTCTTGCAAGCTGCGGGTAGATTGCCTGCAGAACGGCTAGACGGAGGAGCCTAGGAACTAGAGCCGGTTTCAAAATCACGAGAGAGAACCGGACGCTAGCGCGTGGCGGCTGATTTAATCAGCCGCAGGGCGCTAGCCCCCGGTTTTTGAAACTGCCTCTGATTAGTCGGAACCAGCTCCGCAGATATGAGCCTTCAACCATGAGCTAGACTTCCCATTGGTGTCTGGGATTCAGGACTCAAAAAAATCTTTAAGGGGCATGTTCATGGCCGCAAAAGTTCACCGTACTAAATATCTCGTTGATCGCACTGTCCAGGGGAGTTTACTCACGAAAGCGGCCAGATATTGGTTACTGAGCTTGGCGCTCGTCGGTGCCTTGAATTTGCTTGGCTGGATATTTATCTCACCAGGCGTGGACGTGTTGGTGCAAATCCGCGAGCAATTACCATCGCTGTTTGGGACATTGGTTGTCGCGCTGGCGAGCTCACTGCTGGCGTTACCCGTGTTGCTCTACGACCTCACCAAGCATACCAATCGGTTTGCCGGGCCCGTGTTTCGTTTGCAACGCTGCCTGCAGGATGTGGCGGCGGGAAAATCCGTGCAGCCACTGGCCTTTCGCGACGGAGATTATTGGCAAGAACTTGCCGAATCTTTCAACGGGATGCTCGCCCGGCTCGAAGCGGCCGAACAGCGAGAAACCGCTCCTCAATTCGTCGAGTTCGACACGCTCGTTGCGGGTCAATGTCTCGAAGAGTCCACAATTATTTAAGAGCAAATTTGCTCGCAGAGGTTTTGTGAGCTAGGGTTTGTATTGGGTGAAGAATTGGCTTACGAAAAGTAAGGAAATTTCAACGCCCCCACTCCTCAGGTGAGCCTCCGGCAGCCATTGATGCCGTGCTCCTGATTCGATATTAGCTTGTTTGTTCAAGTCCTTTTCGTATCGCTCACAACAGATTGGCATTGAGCCAGTTTCAGTAAGAGGAGAATCTCATGACCTATTCAGCGTTGCGCCCCGCGCATTTTTGTCTAATCCTGGTTGGCGTGTGTTGCGTCGTTTCTGTTTCAGTTCGGGCCCATGCCGATGACGACGACGGCAACGACAACGACGTGGTATTGATTGAGGAACATTGGGAACTCGAAGTGGGAGGCCCTGATGCCGCCCGCAGTGCTCCGCAAGTCATGATGATCATGTCGCCCGATGGCAAACTCACTGATGATTACTTTGCCTTTGCGATCAACCACTGGAGCTTTCCCGACTTTGCGGCGGGAGGTTACCAATTGCAGAGATGGCACGGCGGAGAATGCCAAGAAGCCGAGGACGGCGCGCGGACCAGCCCCATGGAGAACGATGGCGAGATCGTCACTTGGGTTCAGCGGTTAACCCTCGACGAAGGTCAACTGAAATTCCAAGTTCTCGACGGTCACTCCGAATCGTGGAACAACTTTGGCGGCGAGGGTTTTGCCATTTCGATTCCCACGCAGCTCACGCGCATGAACCCCTATCGCCCAGCGATTTCTGACCTGCCCCCGGGTAGGGAACCAATCCTTAAGTTAGTGTTGGACCTGTTCCAACGCCAGCCTGCTTCGTTCGCTGAGGCGTAGCCGA
>JAWXAV010000110.1:0-3496 GCA_034439695.1 Bythopirellula sp.
CCCCAACCCCCTATCCCCATCCTTTCCGCAACTGCATCGTCCTTGGCCTCATGCTCGGTGAAGACGGGCAGAAGATGTCGAAGAGCAAGCGGAACTATCGCGAGCCGAATGAGATTTTTGACAAGTACGGCGCTGACGCGCTACGGTGGTATTTGTTCGCCAACCAGCCGCCGTGGACTTCGATTCGTTATAGCGAAGACGCGATCAAGGATAGCATCCCCGAGTTTTTGCTGCGACTGTGGAACGTGTACAGCTTTTTCACGATCTATGCGAATATCGACAGATTCAATCCGGCGGGCGAGCTCGCTTCAGCGAGCGGCGGAGCCGCGAATCAACTCACGCCGAGCGAGCTCTCAAAAGCCAAGTTTTATCGCCCCGTCGCGGATCGCAATGAACTCGATCGATGGGTGCTGGGTGAGCTTTATGCGACGTGTGCGACGGTCGTCGAGCGGATGGATGCTTATGACAACTATGGCGCGTGTCAGGCGATTACCGCGTTTGTCGATGGGTTGTCGAACTGGTACGTCCGGCGTAGTCGGGATCGTTATTGGGCGAAGGAAACTCGCAGTGCCGACAAGCTCGACGCTTATTGGACGCTCTATGAATGTCTCATTACGACGAGCAAGTTGATCGCGCCGTTTGTGCCGTTCCTTGCGGAGAAATTGTGGCAGGATTTGGCGGTGTCGGTATTCGCGGAGCAAGTTCCCGAGAGCGTGCATTTGTGCGATTTTCCGGTCGGGGATGCGCAGATCGACAAAGCACTCTCCGAGCAGATGGATTTGGTGCGGCTTGTGTCCTCGCTCGGTCGGCAAGCCCGTAGCGCGGCGGAGCTGAAGGTGCGGCAACCGCTTGCGAAGGTCGAAGTTATTTTGGCCGACACGACGCACCGCAAGTGGCTCGAAGAACATGCTGGCGTGATTGCCGAGGAGCTCAACGTGAAGGCGGTCGAGTTTACCGACACGCCTGAGAAATATGTGGATCACGAGGTGTTGCCGAATTTCAAACTGCTGGGGAAGAAGCTCGGCAAGCTGATGCCCAAGGTAAAGGGCGTACTGGCCCAGCAGAGCGGCTCGGAACTCTTGGCCAACATCCGCGACAATGGGCAGATCGACATTGTGATCGACGGCCAAGACGTTGCGCTCACCGCAGAGGAAGTTGAAATTCGCATCCAAGCGAAACCAGGTTGGACCTCGGCGAATGACAAGGGTGTGGTTGTGGTGTTGGCTACGGAGATCACCGAGGAATTGTTGGCCGAGGGGATGGCCCGTGACGTTGTGCGGGTGATTCAAGATATTCGCAAAGAAATCAATTGCGAGTTCACCAATCGTATTGAAACTGGTGTCGTGACCGACAGTGGGCCCGTCAAGAAAGCCGTTGAGCTGTTTGGCCACTACATTCGCCAAGAAACATTGGCAACGAGCTTGGTGATGCAATCTTTACCGGGTGTTGAGTCCACGACCGCGAAAATCGGCGATGCCGAGGTGGATATTTATGTGCGGGTGGTGAAATGATTCGCGACGTAGCCCCGCTCCATGCCCCGGCGATCTCAGTTATCTATAACTGGTACATTGCCGAGACGGTGATCTCATTCGAGGAAGAGCCAGTCACGGTCGAGGAGATGGCGGGCCGAATTCAAGCTGTTATCCAGCAGTATCCCTGGATTGTGTTGGAAATCGACGGAACGTTAATTGGCTATGCCTACGCGCGACGTTGGCACGAGCGGAGTGCCTACCGTCACACGGTGGAGGTGGGCGTCTACGTGGCTCACGACCGCGTTGGTTGCGGCCACGGTACGGAACTTTATCGAGAGCTCATCTCTCGCCTGCCTGCACTCGACATTCATGCAGCTATCGGTGGTATTACGTTGCCTAATGAGGCGAGCGTGTCGCTTCATGAAAAGTTTGGATTCACGAAGGTTGCTCATTATCGCGAGGTGGGATACAAGTTCGGCAATTGGCATGATGTCGGCTATTGGCAACTATTGCTGCCATCGTCTGAAGGGAGCATGAGCGAGTGAATACATCGAAGCTTAAGATTGCGGTCCTGATTTCCGGCGGGGGCCACACGCTCAAGAATCTGCTCGATTTGGGGAGCGAAGGCAACTTGCCGATCGACGTGCGGCTGGTGGTTTCGAGTTCCGCCAAAGCAGGTGGCTTGCAATTCGCCACTGATGCGAACATTGACACGGCGATCTTTGATCGCAAGCACTTTGCGACGGATACTGAATATGGCAACGCGATTTTCGACGCCTGCCGTGCGGCGGAAGTTGATTACGTTGTGATGGCGGGGTTCTTGAAACTGGCCCCCGTGCCCGAGGATTTTGCGGGGCGGGTGATTAACATTCATCCCTCGCTGATTCCCGCGTTTTGCGGCCATGGCATGTACGGCCATCACGTGCATCAAGCGGTGCTCGATTATGGAGCCAAGGTTACGGGCTGCACGGTCCATTTTGTGGATAATGAATATGACCGCGGGCCGATTATTTGGCAGCAGCCGGTGCCCGTGTTTGATGATGACACGGCGGATTCACTCGCCGCGCGGGTGTTTAATGTGGAAAAAGAAGCCTATCCGCATGTGCTGAAACTGCTCGCTACGGGTAAGATTCGCGTGGAGGGGCGACGAGTGTCGATTGTGAGTTCAAAAAATATTTAGCCCCACTGCTTGCAGCGGGATGCTAAGCGCGGGGCAAGCCCCGCGGCTAAATAAGGATGTTCGAGTTTGTGAGATGAGCGAACTGGAAAAAATCAAAGCGGACATTTGTGCCATTGGCCGGCGGATGTGGCAGCGCGGGTTGGTCGCAGGCAGCGATGGCAACATCAGCGTGCGACTCAACGACGAACAAGTTCTCTGCACGCCGACAATGTGCTCCAAGGGTTTCATGCAGCCAGCAGACATTTGCCTACTGGAGCTTTCCGGGGAGCAGGTCGCTGGCGAAAAACGGCGGTCGAGCGAAGTGTTGTTGCACTTGGAAATTCTCAAGGCGCGGCCCGACGTGATGAGCGTCGTGCATTGCCATCCGCCCCATGCGACGGCGTTTGCGATCACTGGTCGTTCCGTGCCGATGGGGGCGATGGCCGAGGCCGACGTGCTCTTGGGTGATGTGCCGATCGTGCCTTACGAAACGCCGGGGACCGCGGCGTTCGCTCAAAAGATTTTGCCGTTCGTACATGATTCCAATGCGTGTTTGCTGGCGAATCACGGGGCGGTGACGTTCGGGCCGAGCTTGGAGCAAGCCTACAACTTGATGGAAGTGCTTGACGCGTATTGTCGGATCGTGCTGCTGTCGGAGCAACTTGGTTCGGTGCGGACGTTAGCGCCGGAACATCGTGGGGCGCTGGTGAAAATCAGAACGCGCGGTGGTTTCGCGCCCCCGGGGAAATGAGTTTCTCGCAAAGGCGCGAAGGCGCAAAGAATCTTGAATTGATGAGATTGCGCCTTCGCACCTTTGCGAGAGACCCTCTTTGCAAGGATACGGAATGACTGTTAGCGAAACGGA
>JAWXAV010000111.1:0-25669 GCA_034439695.1 Bythopirellula sp.
ACCCCTACGCTCAGCCAACCTACTCGTATTACGGCGGCTGGTATCCGGGCAGCTACATGAACAACTACGGCAACTATGGTTCGTACCATGTCATGACCCCCTACTGGAATGGTGGCTATCGCACCGGCTACCGTTACTGGTAATTGTGCTCTTGTGTGCATTAAAATTCAATCGAGGCGTTGCTCTCCACAAGCAACGCCTCTTTTTTTGTTGATAGGCGTGGGGATATGTCTGCATCAACTTGATAACAACATCCATCGAATTGATTGCAGAGATTCTGACCAAGCGAACTAGGCAACTCTCATCAATCGGCAGAAACTGCCGATTTTCTCGCCATTGGTGCTATCGGCACGCCCTTAGCATTTCATTTATCCAAGACCATCAGGACATGGTCACCAAGATTCAAAGAGAGAGAGGGGAAGACAATGAGAAGCTTAAGTTTGTTGGCCGCGACCCTGGTCGCCGCCTGTGGTTTAACCATCGAGTCGAACGAAGCGAAAGCCCAAGGCATCCATTTCGGTGCCGGCCCCGTGCATATCGACGTTGGCAATCCTCATGGTGGCTATTATCGCGGGAACTATGGTAACTCTTATGGGTACGGTAGCCCCCATGGGTACTACGGCGGTCATCGCCAAGTTTACAATCGCGGGTATTGGGGTGGCGGCCATTCTTGGCACGACACGAGCCACTACGACTATCATCCGGGCGAATATGTGAGGCACCGCAACCACTACCACTATCAGCCAGGGCATTACGATTTCCACGAAGACGGACACTGGGATCACCATTAAGTGAGCCTGGGTTTGAATATCGTGACTGCGAGGCCTGCTCAACGCGAGCGGGCCTTTTGTCTTAAAGAGACTCTGATGCGGTTTAGTCAAATTTGCCCGCGAATGACGCGAATCAGCGCGAATAAGACTTAGAGCCGGTTTCAAAATCACCAAGAAAAACCGGACGCTAGCGCGTGGCGGCTGATTTTATCAGCCGCAGAGCGCTAGCCCCGGTTTTTGAAACTGCCTCTAATCATTCGCGACCATTCGCGCTATTCGTGGGCCAAACTCCTCCTAGCAACTCGTCGGTGTCGTGCGGCATGGCTATAATCGGGCGATGTTCAAGCCGCTATCGATCCCCCTCACCGTTTGCTTTTTTGTCGGCAGTGTTTGCAGCGCCGAGCAAGAAACAACCGCAAAAGATGACGCTGAGAAAATTCATTACTCCGACTGCCACATTCACCTCCTGAATTTCTTGCAGGGGGGTGAGTTTCTTAATCAGGACAAAAAGTTTCCTGGTTCACGCTGGGGGGAAGTCGATCACCAGCGGTTCCTCCCCTTGCCCGCCGGGCAGCGTTGGCGGCGGATCGCGGGGCTCTTGCATGCCATGGACCGGGGCAACATCGACTATGCCATGGTGTGCGGCATGCCGGTCTTGAAGAAGTGGGCCGACAATGAAACCTACGAACGGCCCGACGGTTATTTGGATAATGAATCCCATGTGCTCTTGGCGAGTGACACCGATCTGGCCATCGCCGCGGCGGTGCTCGAATATCAGCAAGAGTTTCAAGACGACGCAAAGAAGCTGAATGAGCTCGACCGCGTGGCTCCCTTCGTGTGCGGATTTGATCCCACGGACCTGGGGGCCGTCGATCAAGTGGTCGGGCGCATCCAGGAATATCCCGGCGTGTGGCAAGGCATCGGTGAGATCATGTCCCGTCACGACGATCTCACGCACCTGCAACTCGGCGAACGGCCACGCAGCAATCACCCGGCCGTGCTCAGAATCTGCAAATTCGCGGGGTCGAACTTTCTACCCGTGAGCATCCATCACAACATCGCGCCGGTCTCACGGCCCGGCGTGATGAAGCCGCCCGTTTATCTTGATGAGCTCGTGGACCTGTTTCGCTATTGCCATGCCGAGCCTGGTTCACCCGGCCAATCGACGATTTTCATTTGGTGTCACGTAGGTGCCAGCCGTCGTGTGAAAGTCGAAAACTTGCCGTACTGGATCGACGAAGTCCTGGCCTCATTCAGCGATCATGTGTACATCGACCTCTCCTGGGTGATTTGGGAGAATTACATCGCGGAGGACATTGGCTCGTGGGCCAAGCTCATCGAAAAGTATCCCACGCGCTTCATGCTCGGCAGCGACGTGGTGGGCGGTTCGAGCACGGCTGCCAAGACGATTGCGCAGTTTGAACCGTTGCTTGAAGTACTGAAGCCGAAGACGCGCGAACTCGTGGCGCGCGACAATTATGTGAATCTCATGGACCACATGACCGAGCTGCGCCGCACGGCGAAGCTCAGTGACGAGACGTCGCGGGGCATTGTGTTGCCAGTGGATTATCGTTATCCCGAGTACGCCGACATGCCCCGGCTGCATGATGACGAATCGTTCGTCCGTTCCAGATTAAAGCGCGAGGCGGCTGAGAACGATTAAACTTGCAAAAAATCGTATGCCTGCCTTGCAGCAGCAAGGGTAGTCGCTTCAGAACGGGCTGTTTATAATCGCTCGAACGATTCGCAACTTTTCCCGCCCGGCTGGCACAGTTTACTCCGTGTCACCTGGGTGCTTCCTTTCGACGCAGAAAGCGTGGCCATGTCGATGTTCGGTCCCCCCGCTCCCTCCCCAACTTCCTCAGGTGGGCATTACCGTTGGGTGATTTGCGCGCTGCTGTTCTTTGCGACAACGATCAATTATATCGACCGCGCTGTCCTTGGCGTGCTTGAGTCAACACTTCGCGAGACAATCCAATGGACCGACAAACAATACGGCGACATCAACGCCATGTTCGCTCTGGCTTATGCCATTGGTTTTCTCTTTGCCGGCAGAATGATGGATCGGCTGGGCACGCGCGTGGGCTATACGATTGCCTTGGTGGTCTGGTCCCTCGCGGCCGCGGCGCATGCGTTCGCCGATAGTGTTCTGGGATTTGCCATCGCGCGATTTGCACTCGGTCTCGGCGAATCAGGTAACTTTCCCGCCGCAATCAAAACCGTCGCCGAATGGTTTCCCAAAAAAGAACGGGCGTTCGCGACCGGGATCTTCAACGGCGGCTCAAATATTGGCGTCATCGTGGCGCCCATCGTCGTTCCTTGGATCGTCATTAACTGGAATTGGCAAGCCGCCTTCCTGGCGACGGGACTGGCAGGACTTGTGTGGGTTCTGTTCTGGTGGCCCCTCTATCGCCGACCGCAGGAACATCCACGTCTTTCAGCAGCCGAATTGGCCTACATCGAAAGCGATCCACCGGATCCACCAGTTCACATCTCGTGGTTGGAACTGTTGCAGTTCCGCCAGACCTGGGCCTTCGCTGCCGGCAAGTTTCTCACGGACTCGGTTTGGTGGTTCTACCTCTTTTGGTTCGCCCCTTTCTTGAGCTCCCAGTTTGGTGTCGACATCAAGACGATCGGCCCGCCCATGATCTTCGTGTATCTCCTGGCCGACGTGGGGTCGATTGCCGGCGGTTGGCAAAGTTCGCGTCTGTTAGCTCGCGGCTGGTCAGCCAATGCCGCTCGCAAAACAGCGATGCTCACCTGTGCTTTATGTATTGTCCCAGTTGTGCTCGCACCGCTTGTTGAAGGAAGCTATGCGCTCACTAGCAATATCACGATTGAAGCGAAATGGGTCGCCGTGCTTTTAGTGGGCATCGCTGCCGCGGCGCACCAAGGGTTTTCAGCGAACCTATTCACGCTCACATCGGATATGTTTCCCCGCCAGGCGGTGGGTTCGGTCGTGGGCATCGGCGGTTTCGCCGGCGCGATGGGTGGCGTGCTGATGAATCTTGGCGCGGGAAGGCTCAAGGAAATGACCGGCAATTATATTGTCATGTTCGCCATCGCCGGCTCGGCCTATTTGGTCGCGCTATTAGTGATTCACCTACTCGTACCGAAGCTGGAACCCGTGCAACTGGAGAACGCCTAGCGCATAAAAAAAGCCCGGGGATGGCAATCCCCGGGTATTTGTTTTTGTCCTGAGCTTAATTTCGCAGTGCCAACCGCGGAGCCTGTGTGAGCTTGTTGGCCGCCCGCGGCGAAACACCAGGCAGCGTGTTGATTGTCGGCTGCGGGCAAGTATTGTCATGCACCAACACGCGACTTCTGCCCACGAAATAAGTGTGGAATTGGCCCACTTCCAAATTGAAAGCTTCCGCGTCCTCGCCTTTCTCAACGGATTGCACATCAATTGAGCCGACGACCGCCACCAATGGTGCGCCCGGTTTGATGAACTTCGCCATCTGCCAGCCCTTGCCGGCAACCCAGAAGCGGTGACCTCGCGTGGCGACAATTGTTTCTTGATCGATACCAAGCTTCACGGTGCCGCTCGGTGGTCGAACGGTGAAATCTATCACAGGTCGGTAATTGAGCTCTCCCGAGACGGGATCCTGGCTGAGGACGAGATCGCCTATCTTGATATTCTCGATGGGAACTGTCCCTGCTTGCGTCCACACGGGTGTCCCTGCCACAAAGCACGAACGAGCACGTGTAGACCGCTGAAGCGGTTGTTCGACGACGGGCAGATAATAGTATTCCCGTTGATACACGGGCGTCTCAACGTAACGCGAATAATCATAGTTCTCTTCCGTTTCGTAAACGGGCAATTCCTCTGGTGTGTACAATTCGTTGTACTCTTTCCAATCGCTCCACCAAGCCTTGGCGTCGGGCCCCAGCTCTTTCCCCGTGGCGGCCATCAGAACTTCTTGGATGCGAGAATTGCGTTCCTCGCGCATCGCATTTTCGGCTGCAACTTGATCTTGAGTGTCGGCCAGTTGCTTGGCGGCATTATTCATGTCCCGCACTTGATCCGACCAGACTCGCCCTATGTTTTGCCTGCGGATAGCCGGAACGCCAGGCCCTCCGCGAGGCACGCCAACTTTGTCCGTCGTGACGGTGATCGCGTGCTGGGTGAGGAAACTGCTCGAACGGGAGTGCTGTTTTTTGGCCATCGGACCCGTCTCGGAGAAATCCTCAAAGACAGTAATCTGACCGTTGGGCAGCGTATTGACCGCGTAAGACATTTCAATCGGCGCGGCCAGTCCCGCCATCAGTAATGGTACAAAACTCGTTGGCTCGCGGTATTTTAATGTTCGGGCAGCATCGCTACGGACTTGTGCATCCGAAGCATAAAGGGCGACCTCTAGCAACCGCAGCGTTGCTTCATGCTCGGGCATTTCCGACAGCGAGGCGATGGCCGCCAGTTGCATCTGCCGCAGCAGTTTTTCACCTTGTTTCTTGCCAAGTTTGGCAAGAACGCGGTTCTCATTCTTGGCGTCGGCAAGCACGACTTCGACAATCGCTTGAATCGCCGCCGGATCGTGAATGCCGGAGATTTTCCTGAGAGCCGAGGTACGCTCTACGCCGCTGCTCCGCTCGGCCTCGCGCATGGCCGATTTCAAGATGTCTGCATAACGGTTGAACTCAGACTTCGCTTGTTTTTCCGCAGCTTCGTATGTAGCAATCTGTTCCGATGTAAAGTATTCACCACGATAAGGCCGCATCCCCAGTCCGCCCAAAGCCTCGCGGTTGCCGGCATCGTGCCGCAGCACATTAAACCAATGCCACTGTTCTTCGAGCTTGAGATCCTGGGTCCGACACCAGCGGGCTAGCTTCGCGTGACCTCCCCAAGTGTCAGGAGCTGCCTCAACGCGACTGCGGTATTCTTGCCAGCGCGGATCACTCGCGACAAGCCGTTCAATCTTTTCGAGCGGCTGCCACTTGCCGTTGTGCCACACCTGGCCGCTGTGCCAACGGGCCAGCTTGTGATCGGGGTCTTGCTCAAGCACGTCGGTTATCAACCGATCCCGCAGCGCACGGTCACCTGACTGATCAGCGGCAAGTGCTTCTTGAAAGAGTGTGTCGACGTGGCTCCTAGCGGCATCTGCCCCAAGTGCCAACGACGAAACGAAACCGATCGCAAGCGCTGCGATACCAAACGAGACAAACAAAGCCTTTTTCATGTTCCTGCTCCGTTTCCTCCCCGAGATGATGAAAACGAACGCCAGCCATCAATATAGCCGTTCCGCAGCGCGGGGCAAAGAGATTTTCGAGCAAACTTGTGTTCCAGCATCGGAAGTCAATTTGATAACATTCCCGTTCACAAACTCTTCACCGTGCTATCCCGCACGCTATCGGCGGCAAGGTGGCGGCCCATGATCTCGTCCATCGCTTCCTTCACGCCGGGGAAGTGTGCTACGAGCGTGTGGAAGGTTTCGCTGGAGACGCTCGCCGCGTCGAGGTCGGACTTCACCCGGACCGTCGCCGTGCGTGGCGTTTTTTTCACGAGGGCAATTTCACCAATCACGCTCCCTTCACCCACCGTCGCGACGATCTCGCCGTTGACCTCCACCTCGGCTTCGCCGGAAACCACGAAATAGATGCGGTCACCGACGTCCCCCTGATGAAACAGCACCTCGCCAGCAATGAAATGTTCGCGGCGGACCGCGGCGGGGGGAAAGATGCGCAGCTCCGTGATGTCGCGGGGGAGCAGTAAATCCATGAACCAATCGGCCAGAATCCGCAGCTTGCGGTCCCAGCCGGGGAACTTCGTGAGATAGATCGCCCGCCACATAATCCACGCGACGAATCCCGACAGGCTGATCCCCATCACCTCGGCCACGGCGGAATGTCGGCCCAGCGAGGCCAGCGAACCGAGCGATTGGAAGCTAAACGGCTGCAATGGTCGATTGGTCAGCCGCGCGACGATATTCTCCGCGCACCGTTTGCCTTGACGCACGGCGTGTTGGGCTGTCGGCGGGGCAAAGCGGCCATCGGCAAGCGGAATCGCGGCGCAGTCGCCAATTGCCCACACGTTGGGCCATTCCGTCGAGTGTAAAAAGTTGTTGACCAACAGCTTGCCTTTTTCCTTCGCACAAGGGAGCGAAGCGAGCAGCGGGTGCGGCTCAACCGGCACGGTGGCGACCACGGTGCGCGTGGGGATGGCGAGGGTTTCGCCCGTTTGTTTGTGAACCGTGATCGCCGTCTGCGCGGTCACGGCGGTCAGGCGGATGTTGGTGCGGATGTCGATCCCTCGGCCCGCGAGAATGCGGTGCGCGAAGAGAGCGAGCTTCGGTTTCATCTCCGGCAAAATCGCCTCGGCACTTTGCAACAAAATCAACCGCAATTCGCTCGCTTCGATACTGGGAAACGAACGCACAGCATTGCGTAGAAAATCGTGCATCTCGGCAATACATTCCACGCCAGAGAACCCGCCACCGGCCACGACGAATGTGAGTAACCGGCGTCGTTCCTCGGCGTTGGTGGTAATGGCCGCTTCTTCGAGCACATGCACAACGTGATGCCGCAACTTGAGCGCATCGCCCAAATATTTGAAGGGAATCGCATGATCGTTGAGACCGGGAACACTCGCCCCGGCGAGTCGCGTGCCCAGGGCAACAACCAAATGATCGAACTTAAGCTCATGCGTGCGGGGAATGTATCCCGGCTCGAGCGTGAGCGTGCCCGCCGCGAGATCGATTTCTTGCACGTCCCGAACATGCAACGCGGCGTCGGGAACAATGCGGCGAATTGGGCTGATCGTGTGCAGCATCTGCACAGTCCCCGCAATCACCTCGGGCAATAGCGGTTGGAACACGAGATAATTCTCACGGCTCACGAGCGCGACTTCGACGTCGGTGAGCCGTGCGCGGCTGAGTTGTTGGCACAAGTATTTAGCCGCATAAACACCGGCAAAGCCGCCGCCGACGATCACGATGCGTTTTTGTGGTTCGGGCATAAGCGTCCAAGAAAAGTGTGCCTGACATGAGCACGCTAACACAGCGACGAGCGAAACTCAAGCAGTTAGCCGGCATCGTCCCGATGCCGAGGTGGCAATCGCGACAATTCCACGGCATCGGGACGATGCCGGCTAACTAATAATACAGCGCCGTCACGATGTGCAGCACAGTGAACACCAGCAGCATCACCGATAGCGGAATATGCACCTTGAGCCAGCCATGCAGCAACCCATGGAGCTGCGCTTGAAGCTGCAACCGCCGCCGCACGCGGCAGAGCTCTTCAAGCTGATCCAAAGTGTTGCGCAACCGGTCGGGAACCGAAGACCGAGCTCGCTCGAACACCAGTTCCCCCTGTCGATTGCTCGCCAACACCGCGCCCGGCACAATGGCCGCGCCCAAATAGGGACGCACCGACTCCAAGTAAAATCCCAGGAGCCAATTCGTGGGATCAGCAGTCGACGCACTGAGCGCCTGCGGTTCGCGCGCGAGGGCTTGCTCCACCGCCGCCCCGCCACAACTGGCCACGACACAAGCATCGGCCTCACGTTGGAGTCCTCGGCAAAGGTGATCCATCTGGTCGGGAACGACCTCGCTGTCGAGTTGCGATTTCATCAGCCGGGGCAATATGTTTTGCAAGATCACGCCCAGGATGCCGCTCACAATCACGATCAAGAACACCGCCATCAGAATCTGTTCAAGCAGCCCACCCCACCGGAACGCGGTGTGAAAGAAGATCAGCGGCACGCTCAACAGGCCGAGCCAAATGTGTCCCTTGAGCCAACCGCTGAGACTGCCAAAGCGAATTCGCAACGTTTTTTTGCGGGCCGAGAGCATCCCCGCGATCACCATCAGCAGCGTTCCCGCCACGCCGAAAGCCATCCCCGGCCAGGTGCGACCTGCGGGACCACCTTGCCAGGTGTTCGCGTACCAGACATAAAGCCCCGTCGCTCCCACGGCCATCGCCGCTGTAAAGACCATCCAGAGTCGATGCGAGCGATCAATCAACATGCGGAGCAGGGTTTAGGCGCGAGGATTCCTGGGGAACTTTTGATAAGGCAGCCGCACGTCGTTCACAAAAACTTCGTCGGCGCGCGTGATCGGCGAAGACTTGTAGGGCAAGAATTCACCCGCCCCGGAGAACGTCACCACGTCGTCTTGATCGACGCCGTCGCCGCTCACGCCGAATCCACCCACCAACACCGTGCCGTTATACAGCGGCGTGCTGCCGGGAAAGAAGACTACCCCATTCTGATAGCCGGTGGAAGGAAGGGTCTCGTGGAAATTTGTGCCAGGGTTGAAGGCATCGTAGCCCAACACGGTGGTAAAATCAGACGCCAGCGGGGTCACGCCCGTCAGGTTTTCCGCCGTCGTGGGGTTCACGCCCACCGTCAGCAAACTGGAAAACGCGGGGGGAGTCGTGCCATCAATGCCCGCGGGGAAGCGGGGCTCGGCCAAAAAGCGGAACGTACGATTCGTAAACGCCACCCCAGCATCGACGCCGGGAACCTGATCCTCGGGTTGCAACTCAGCCGGGTCCGCATAATAGGCCACGTTACGCGCCTTCGCCACCGCCACGTCAATCGAAAAGAACGTCGAGTCTGGCATGCGGAACAAGCCGAGGACCGTGCCATCGAGGTCCGTCACCGCGAGCGTCATGGAAGTCCGTGTCCCCAATGGCAAACGAATCGCCGCCCGCACGCGCTCGGCTTCCGCCACGCCACGCAAGATAATGTCTTCAACTTGCGCGGCGGTGAGATTCGTGCCCGCCGTGGGATCGACCAGCCAACCCGAGGGAACGGCCTCGCCCCCAATCGTGAGAGCGCCTCCCTTGGTCACGGGCATCCGCGTCCCCGAGTCGGCACCCGCGGCAAACGTGCTCGCCCCAAATGCCAGGAAGCTGCTCAGCTTGAACGGATGCGGGCCAAAAGATTCCAACGTAATCCCATTCAGGTCGATGCGCCCTTGGCCAGGCAAGATGAGCAGTCCTATTCCTGCCACAGGCGGTAAGCCATCAATCGTTGTCGTATTCGCGGCGATCAAGGCGGCGGTGTATTCCGCTTCGAGCACCAACGGAGCATTTAAGCGATCAATGGTTGTTTGTCCAACTCCCGCCTGAAAGTTCTGCTCGAAGGTCGCGTAACCATCATCACCAGGAAAAAACACGCCGATGCCACCGACCAGCTTTTGCTCGCCATCCAGCGGATCGACTTTATACAACGGCACCCCACCGGGTAGCGTGGCAATCCCGCGCGATTGGGCGCTACTCAGCATGTCGGTCACCAAGCCGTATGATTCGGGGGCGGGGATTTCCTGGCCGGCGGCAAAGTTTGCTCCAAACCGCGAGCCCAGGAAAATATCGTCGCCAGTCGCCGCCGTCGGATTGCCGTCGCTATCGACCGCGGCCGGTTGCTTCATGCCATTCGCGCCCGGGTGGACCAAGCTGTCGCGGTTTGTGTGCTCGATGGCGAACAAATCCACCGGCGGCGTGAATGACACGTCGGGCGGAAAATGCCCGCCCACGCCAATCGGTGCCACAAACCCTGGGCCACGGATCATGTCGTCGGTGCTGTTGGGATTCGCTTCGACTTCGCGCTGGGTGATCGTGGTTTGGCTAATGAAACGAATGGTCCGTGAAGTGAGGATCGCGGCGTCGCTGGAGAAAAACGCCGCCGTGCGGGCCTTGGCAATCGCCCCATCAATGGCAAACACCAGCGTGTCCATATCCGTAATCGTGTCGAGTACCCCTTGCTCGACATGAACGCCCAAGATTTGCCCGCTGCGGTCCACGATGGCGATGATCGCATCATTCCGCGAAGTCACGCGGGTCGCCCGATCCAACAGTTCATCAACTTCCATCGCCGAAAGCTGGTCGGGAGTCGTAAGCGCCGAAACTGTTGACGAAGTCGTCACCGGCGGAACCACCGCAAGTTCTACGACAACTTCCGGCTCACTCACCGATGGCGTCACCTGCGCTTCAACTTCAACGACTTCCGGCGGCGTAACAACCACCGGCACCTCGCCTGCAGTTTCGCGCTCAACCGTTTCCACCGCCGATTCCTCAACACTCGTACTCGGCACTTCGCTGGCATCATCAGCAATCGTGAGCTCCTCAACAGTAGGAGTCTCAACAACTACCTCGGGTTCAGCCACCGGCACCGGTTCAACAAACTCCGGCTCCGAACTGGGTTCTTCCAGGCTGGGTTGATTATGTTCACTCTCCGGATCAGTAATCACCGGCTGAATCATCACCGGCGGCACCTCCACCACTTGCCCCTCATTCGCAACCACCACCACGCTTGCGGTTTCGCGCTCCCCCTTGCTGGCGTCTTCGCGAACAATATCCGATTCTTCAACGGGCACCACCGGTGCTACCGCTTCACTCACGGGCAACGCCACCACCGCCCCCGAACCCTGCGTGTCCTCGCTCCCCGTCGGAGTCGGTTCCGCAACCGTGCCCGAACCACTCGCCGCTGGCTCCGGTTCTGGCCCTGGCTCGACAGGCTGAATCACCGGCGGCGGCACTTCGGGGGCAACGGGCTCTTCGTCGAGCAACGACTCAAACGCCTTGCTGATCGCGGCAAGTTGCGCCGGTATCCGTGACTCGGTCACCGGCGGCACGATTTGCCGCTGAACGTGATGCGGTTGGCTCGCCGCCTCGTCCGCGCGCAAAGCTTCAATAAAATTCTGGATCGAGAAGTGCAACTCCGGCGAGCGGGCGAGCGCCTCGCCGCGGTAGTCGTATCGCACCGAGCGTCGTTCGACCGTGACAAATTCCGCTGCGGGTTCGTCACCACTCTCACCCGCCGAGGAAAACAACGGCAACAGCGGCAGCATCGCCCCGGGAGCGTGGCGGCTTTCCAACCGCTCGGGCATCAGCAAACGACGCGGCGCGCAACGAGGCCGACTTGACCGAGTCGATCCCTGCGCAAGCTCCGCCAACCATTGTCTGGCTCGTTTCATTGTGGCTTATCGCTTATGTCGAAGTTGCTGTTCTCGTCATCCCCGCGCAGGCGGGGATCCAGTCTCCGTCACTTCCTGGATTCCCGCCTGCGCGGGAATGACGGTGAGAGTTGAAACTCTCTTCAGATTACACGCTCACTCGTCCGGGGACGAACTTTTTGCCTAGAACTAGTTTCAAAACCTCCTATTGAACCGGACGCTAGCGCGTTCCGGCTGATCTTATCAGCCGCCGGGCGCTAGCCCCCGGTTTTGAAACTGCTTCTACAAAATTCCGTGATCTAACAAGTCGCCGCTTTCCCACCATCTCTTACCATCGTCCCGGTCCACCCCAGGAGTCAAACTCAGTGGTGATGGGAGCGACTCTAACGGTCGTAACTCATTTCTGGACAGGCCTCTGCGGGTGACTTATAATCGCAGCCGCCGTGTCGATGGTCGCATCAACAGCACGCGCTTCGCCCTTCGTCGCCATTTCTTCTCCGAGAAAGCTTTGCCATGCCCGGCGCTCACGATGAGAAGCTGATCGCCGAGAAGTACTCCATCGACTATCCCCGCCAGCCGCTCGCCACGCGGCTGTGGAAGCGCCGCTGGAACTGGTTGGCCCTTTTTTTGGCGTGTCTTGTAGGGTTTGCTCTCTATTACGTCCAGGGCAACGCGGCCTTCTGGTCGAGCCCAGTTTCGCATGTCCACGCCTCGTTCGCCCAGGATTGCCAAAAATGCCATACCGAGTCCTGGCAGCCCGCCTTGCGGCTCGCTTTCCTTGATAGCGGTCGGCATTCGATGCCGAACTCGGCGTGTTTGGTCTGCCACCCGACCGTGGGGGATCACCACCCCCGGCTCAATGAGCAAGAACCGGCCTGCGCCTCGTGCCATCAAGAACATCGCCCCACTATGCCCCTCTTGGATGTCGCCGACAGCCACTGCGCGAGTTGCCATGGCGACATGAATTCCGTCCCCAACGCCGAACGGCACTTTGCGGCAGAGGTTGTTTCTTTCGATGAAGGTCAGCAAGGCCATCCCGAATTCGCGTTCCTGCGCGGCGGCGAACTTCCTGGCAAGCAACACCACATTTGGCAAGTTGCCGTATGGAAAGTAGCCCTGCCTCCCACCACGGGCGACGGCAAATGGATCGACAACGGCGGGGTGCTGTTCAACCACAAGGTGCATCTCGCCGCCGAGGGCGTGCTCGACGAGAACCGCAAGCCCGTGCAACTTGTCTGCGCGGATTGTCACGTCCCCGAGGCCGATGGTCGATACATGAAGCCGATTGTTTACGAGCAACACTGTGCATCGTGCCATCCACTCAAGCTGGCCGACGATCTCGCGCGCTTGGGTGAACTGCCTCACGAGGCCCCGGAAATTGTGCGGGGGGTGATCCGCGAACGGGCCACGAATTTACTCGCCGAACCCCTCGCCGCCGACCCGCCGCCCACCATTCGCCGTCTCCCGCAGCCCGCGATTCTCAGCGATCCCCAAGCACAATCAGCGGACGCACTGTTGGCAGCCGCGAACAATGCCGTGTTTGGCTTGCAAGCCAAGGGTTTGTGCCGCAAGTGCCATCACGTCGAACTGCGTGACGGTGAGTGGCATGTGCCGACGGTGAATCCCGCGTTTGTGGCGACCGAACAGAACTCCGCGCGGGAAATGATCCCCAGCCGCTGGCTGCTCCACGGGCAGTTTCATCACGAAAAGCATCTCACCGTGGTCTGCGCCGATTGCCACGCGGCCGCAGTGAGCGCCCTGACCACCGACCTGCTGCTCCCCGGCGTCGCCAACTGCCGCAAATGCCATGGCACAAACCCCACGGTCAACACAGTTGGTGTCGCGGCAGATTGCATCTTGTGTCACGATTATCATGGGCCAACAAAAACATTGCCCCCCAGCACGGAAGCGGAAAAGTTACTTTCGTTCTTTAATGGCGGAGATTCGCAGCGTTGAACACCCAGCATCACAACTTGGTGCGAAGCGCATGGCTATTGGCCATGGGAGTGATGCTCTGCCTCGTCGGTTGCAGCGAGCAGACGACTTCAACTGCGGTTCGAGTGACGACCGTTGCACTCGAAACCGCACCGGCCGGCGAAGAAATCGGCTGGCGACTCACTGGCGTCGGTTCCTGCACGGCGAGCGGTTGCCACGGCTCCGCCAAACCCCATGAAATTCTCGGCAGCGAATACAACATCTGGATTTCCGCCGATCCCCATGCCCAAGCCCACAGCGTGCTTTACGACGACCAATCACTCCAGATGGTGCAAAAGCTCGACGGCAACAAATTCAACCCGGCCGTGCCCCCCTACGAAGATCAGCGCTGCTTGACCTGCCACTCCACCACCTTCGCCGCGGCGGTGGACGAGGCGGGTGAAATCGTCACCGATGGCGTCGGCTGCGAAGCCTGCCACGGTCCCGCCGAGGGTTGGCTCGCCGAACACTATCTCCCCGGCTTCGACGACGCCGCGCGTGAGCGGCTCGGCATGTGGGACACGAAAGACCTTTATTCCCGCGCACAAATCTGCGCGAGTTGCCACGTCGGCAGCCCCGGTCGCGAAGTCAATCACGACTTGATCGCTGCCGGCCATCCACGGCTGCAATTCGAGATGGGGGCCTACTTGCAGGCGCTCCCCAAACATTGGGACGAACGCCGCGACCGTGAACGTAGCGGCGGCAATTTCGAATTTCTCACCTGGGCCCTCGGCCAAACCGCGACCTCCCGCGCTGCGCTGATGCAACTCGAACATCGCGCCGCCCAAGGCCCCATTTGGCCCGAGCTTTCCGAGTGGTCGTGCGGCGCGTGTCATCACGATTTGTTGGACACGGCCAAGCGCCAGGAAACGCTCGCCGCCACGGGCGGTCTGTCGGGCCAAACAATCCGCTGGGACGATTGGAATCACCACTTGGTGCGCGAACACGCGGGCCTGATCGCGTCGGCCCTTGGCAAAAGCGGTTCCGCCGACAAGTTGCAAGAGCAACTCGCTGAGATGGCGAAGCTCGCGGGCTCGTTGAGCGCCGACCGCCAACAAGTCGCCGCCGCCGCCCGCGCGACGGGCGCGGAACTCGACGCCTGGGCCAAGCAGATTCAAGCCGCGCCCGTGGATCTGAATGCCCTCAATAGCCTCATGCGTTCGTTGGTACAAACCTACGAACGCGGCGTCGCCGACACGTCGGAAGCGATGTTGGTTTACGACGCGCTGGCCACCTTGCAGCAATCACGGCTCGACACGCTGGCTCTCAAAAATATAAAGCCCACGCAGCTCGACCAAGCTATCACGGCCAATCTCGCCCAGATGTTTGACGCGCTCACCAAGGCCGACAACACACCGATCGCCGAGCTCACCCGCGTGCAAAACATGACCACCGAGCTCACCGAACTCGCCAAACTCCTCCAACAGCAGGAGCCCAGCGAATGAAAGCTTTCTATCTTACGCTGATGCTGTGTATCGCGATGATCCCCGCTTGCGGTTTCGCCCAAACCGCAGTACCCACCTTCCAATTCATCCCCACCAACGCCTGCCAACGCTGCCACGAAGAAGCCGCCACCCGCGATGCCGAGATCGGCATTACCGACCGCGTGCGCTTGCGCGAATGGCAAATCTGGCAAGAACACGATAAACACGCTTCGGCCTACCAAGTGCTGACCGAGCCGCGCAGCAAACGCATCGGAGAACTCTTGGGCAAGGACGTGCTCGCCAAGGAAACTGGCTGCATCCAGTGCCATGTCTCGAATGCCATCGACGAGAGTTGGTCGCCCGATTGCTTTCGCAACGGCGAAAACCTGTTTGATGAAGAGGGCGTGAGTTGCCAGGCTTGCCATGGCCCGGCCAGTCGCTGGGAGGATGAGCACGACAAGACCGCTTGGCAATCGCTCAAACCTGAAGAAAAAGCCAAGTATGGTTTCAACTCGCTTGAAGACCCGGTGCGGAGGGCCAGCATGTGTACCTCCTGCCATATCGGCAACGCCGAACTGGGCCGCGTGATTACGCATGAAATGTACGCGGCGGGCCATCCGCTGCTCTCGGGCTTTGACATGGAAGCCTTCGCCGACAAGATGCCTCGGCACTGGGAATATAAAAACGAGAAGAAACCGGATCAGCCGTTCCAATTCGAACGCACGCGCGGCGTGCTCGTTGGCAGCGTCGTGGCCCTGCAAACCGCCGTGGAACTTGCTAACGACAGCCGCACGCATTGGCCTGAACTCGCGCGGCTCGAATGTTATTCCTGTCACCACGAATTGCAAACCCCCAGTTGGCGGCAAGAAAATCACGCCGAACGATTTGCCGGTCGGCCCAAGCTCGATCTCGGCTGCCTCCCCTTGGTGCGCGTGGCCACCGAGCTGGGCACCGGCAACGCTGCGGCGTTCGATGCCCTCATCGAGCGCTCCCGTGAACCGTTCGCCAATAATCTCTTCGGCGATCCCCTGAAAATCGCCGAGTTGCGCACAGCCGTTGATGCTTGGTCCACCGAGGTTGCGCAAAACTTGGCAACCATGACGCTCGATCAAACCAAGGTCCGCGAAATCTTTATCCTGTTACTCGACGTAGCCGCCGAGGGAACCCACGATTTCGACACCGCCCGCCAACTCACCGGCGCAATCTACGTGGTGGGTGACGAACTCAAACGCTCCGGGGCTCAAGTCCCCGGACTCGACAATCTCCTTACCCGCCTTAAAACCCTCCAAGACGACGAACGCGGCTTCGCCCTCGTCGCCACGGACGACAAGCGGGTCGAAGACAAATTCCACCTCCAACTCGCCAACCGCGCCCGCTTCAAACCCGCCGTCTATGCCCAACTCCTAAAATCCCTTCAAGACGGCATGAAGGAGGAAACCGCTGATAAACGCTAATTAAAAAATATTATCAGCGTTTATCAGCGTCCATCAGCGGTTAAAAAATCCTCAACGCTCAAACTCCGGAGTCGAGAATCCCTTCACTGGTCCTCGCTTGTAGAACTTCGGATCATCGCTCACGCGCCAGACTTCGCCGCCGCGCAGATAGAGCTTCTGCTGTTCCGCGAAATTGAGCGGCCTCGCACCCACCCGTCCGAACACCGCGATTTGATTGCCCGATTCATCAACGGCCCGATCGCGGTCGAGTCCTTCGGAAATGGCAAGCGCCTCCCCTTTGGCAAGTTTGCGCGTGGCGATCAGGCACGGCGTGGGCCGAGGGCTAAACCCCGCCGTGCCCGGCGTGTCGGCCGAGGTAAGTTGCACCACGTGCATGCCATGTTCGCCGTCGGCCAAATACGCAAACACGCTCGCGTTGGTGATCCCCAGTTTCACATCGTGAAGATCACCGATTTCCCCGTCGGCATTGTAGATTTGATCCACAAACGGCGCTTCGGGATTCTCCACGTCCACAATCACCAAGCCCTGCTTCCCCGCCGCCACATACGCGTAAGTCCGCGCGACATACAAGCCATGCACGTCGTCAATGTCGAGTGAGGCCACAGGCACGGGATTCGCCAGATTCGTGATATCAAGCACTTTCAAGCCGTCATGATCCCCCACAAACGCATAACGGAACTGTGCTTGCACCGCGACGGGGTGGTGCAAAAACTCATCGACCACCGCCGTCACGCACGGCTGCTTGGGGTCGGTGAGATCAACCACCACCAGCCCCACATCGCAGCAAACATACGCATAATTTCCCACAATGCTCAGCGCCCGCGCACCCTTGAGAATCCCGTCGGGATTGAACGTCACTTCGCGATCCAAGAAGTTATTCGTCGGGTTGCCGTCGAGCAACGTCGCGGCGGGCACCGTGATCAGCCCCTCGAATTTGTCGGCGACATAAATGTACCCGTAAATCGCCGGAACAACGGGCTCTTGATTCTCGGCGTGTTGCACGCGCGTCGGATCGGGGGCCAACGTCGCTGGGGCCGCCACGGCCAGCGCACACTTAGTTTTCACATAAAACTGCTGCCCCAGCGGCGAGACCGGCGCGGTAGTGATGCGCTCCGAGAATCCCTTGTCGTCGATAAACGCGATGTCAAACACCCGTAAGCCCCCCGTGCCACAGGCGGCGTACAGATACTCGCCTCGCGCGAGCAAGCTCCGAATCGACGGCTTCTCCAGCGGATGCAAAATCTGATCGCCAATATCCTTGCCAGGGTGCTCGTGGGCGATTTTGAGCTCGCGCTCATGCTCCATATGCTTGTGGTAATTCTCAGGGAACGCCAACTTGTGCAGCGTGCTACCAATCACCGCCTGCGGTTCGTCGCGCTCCGTGACTTCCACCGCTTCAAAACCATGCTCACCCGCTGCGACCCAACAAAACCGCCCGATGAAATTCACGTAGTTCGACCCCTGCATGAGCAGCGTTGCCATCCAAGCATTGTTGTCGTTCGCCGCAGAAACGTGGCAGTCGGTACACATCTTCGTTTCGCTCGGCAAATGCCGATGCACCTCGGGATCGCGCAGCTCCGCCAAATGGGGCGGCCCGCCGCGCACCGTGTGCGGCACGTTCGTGCTAAACGCCACGCCGCTCAATCCGTCGCCCGAAATCGTTTGCTGCTGCGTGTAAATCGACTCGCGGTTCGCGTTGTAACTCGTGACATGAATCGCGCACGCACTCCGACAGGGACCAATGCGTCCCCCCGTCGCCGTTCCATCGCGGGCGAGCATATATACGTCGTCCCGCAAAGTTTGGAAGTTATAAGACACATAATTCCGCGACACGTCCCCCTCATTGTGCAAGCTCGGCATTTTCAAATTCGCCTTCTGCGGCAAGTGACAACCGAAGCAGCTTGTGTTCCACGACGAATGACACGCGATGCAGCTCATGTTGTCATCCGCATGGGCGCACTTCGCTTCATCCCCCCGTGGCACGTCGCCCCACACAAAATTCCCCTCGTCATCGAACCGAACCGTCTTTGACAGCGCCGACTTCTCGTTGTAATCGCGATGCCCCGGCGTGATCGTGTGCTTCACCTGCATCACTTCCCAACTGAGATTCTTGTCGACCATCGAATTCTGGATCAGCTTGTCACCCAATTTTTCAAACAGCCGCTTGCCAAACGGCGTGCGCTTCTGCGACATGTCGGTCCCCTCGCCCGCCGCCGCGGGGCCGGAGGTTTTCAGCGTGGCGAGGGCCGTCGTTGTGCCGTGGCAATCGATGCACTGAATTTCGCACGCCGCGCGGACTTCGCCGTAAAGCTTCGTGTCGCCATGCACGTCTTGCTCGAAGTGGCAATCGACGCAGTGCATCCCCTTTTCCAAATGGATATCCATGTAATGCACCGGCGTTCCCTCGCGATGCTTGCCGACCTCGCGCTCCTCCTCGCTCGGCAGTTCCATCGCGGCCATCAATTGGTCGGTCTGCACGTCGACCAACTTATCGCCGCGAAAATCGAGCATGTTCCCCTTGCGATCCCGCTTGTAAACCGCCCGAAACACCCAGCCATGCCCATGAAAATCCGCGAACTGGCCATGCTTCAAACGCGGGTTCAGATCGATGATGTTCTTGAGAAACTCGGGATCGGACCACAACCCCCGCGCTGCGGCTTCATCGGGATTCGACATCTGCGCCCGCACGAATTGCTCGGCCGTCGGGTCGCGCTGCTTGTGCGGATACATCAGCTCGCCATCGGTCTCGTTATCCCACCACATGTAACCGAGATAAGTGTTAAGCACATTCGTCCCCGGATGCACATGACACACAATGCACTGACTCGTCGGCGGGGCGGTGGTGAATTTGTGGACAATCGGATGCCCCGGCTCATCCTGCGGAATTGTCGGATCGGGCGAGTGGCTCGTCCCATTATTCCCAAACACGCTGTAGGGCCCCGAATGAATCGGCGAACGGTCATTGGCATACACCACATGACACGCCGTGCAACCACTCGATCGATAGTCGCCGGGATGGTCGTTGGTTCCCAGAAAGTTGAGCGTCGGGTCCAACAGTCTCGTCTTTTGCAACCCAATCAACACGGGGTCGGTGCGATTCTGCGTTCCCAGGCCCCGATTGCTGAGCCGTTGTCGTGGCCGCCCCGGTTCTTCCAAGCGTTCCGGAATCCCCACTTCGGGAGCAAACCGCCCACCTCGCTCAAAAATACGCAGCACATTCCCCGGCTGGCTCACCTCAAACCGCGGCAGCGGATCCAAATACGGCACGCGCCCTTTGTAAACAATTTCTTCGCTCGTCGGTTGCGGCACATCCTGAATTCGCTGCGGTGTCCCCTCGGCGGAATAACTCTCGCCGTAACGCGGAATCTTGAACGGCACCGAGCCATTGTTATAAAGTGCCGAGCCCCACAACATGCAGCCGTGGGTCATCATGCTCTTCTTCACGGCCAGCACTTCTTGCGAATGACACTCGCCACACGCTTGGTCGGCCACGCGCAAGTCGCCCGGATTCACGAAGCGAATAAACTCCGGCGACTCATGGTTCAATAGCGTGTAGGAACGCACGGGATTAGCCGAGGTCCGCCAAGCCCCCGGAAACAACGGATGCACATGGGCGTCGACAATGTTGGTGGCATCCGGATTCCCCCCATGGCAATCAATGCAGCCAAGCTTAACCGTCTCCTCCCGATGCATGTCGCCCACATTCTCATGGCAACACAAACATCCGTGACTCTTCGCAAGCGCCTCCTCCGCCGTCTGCGCGAGCGGGGGACGTAAGTCCCCTGCATCAAAACCAGGCGAGCCCCCAACTTCCAAAAACCCAGTAGCGGGCGGTGCCAAGGGCATAGGCGCGTGCGGATTCAAACCCTCAAACACCGGCCCCGGCAAATCCTCCGCCCAAGCGCTCAGACAGATCACTCCCAGCGCAGCCACACCACCAGCCACCAGCCACCAACCACGAAAAGTATGCGCCCACGATTCCATTCGCGCCCAGTCCTTTGGCTTGCCTGAGGTTTCAGGTCAAAGCAGGGTACAAAACAGCCATCATCCAAGGCTGTCAATATGGCGCAACTCGGCAAACGGGGTCAAGAGAAACCAGGCGCGAGCGGGGGACGTCAGTCCCCTGCAAGGATCACTGCAACAAGAATCCCTGCTCTTCTCGTCCCCACGGTCCCTGCGGGAACGCAAACCCCACCTCTCCGCGGTGATCTTCCACACCACGTCATTCCCGCGCAGAACCTGCCTCGCGTAGGCGGAGGGCGGGAATTCCAGAGGCCTGAAAGGCCGACGCCATGATAGCCTAGCTCTAGTCGTTGAAGAGATCGAAGCCCTGAAAAGGCGCAATGACGTTGCGTGATCGAAGTATTGCCTTGACAGGGCCAGAGCGGTTTTCAGGTTACTGATGGCGAGCCGGGTTGCGTAAGCTCCCGGAGTTTCCTTACTGCCGCCGCGCCGCCACCATCCCACACAAGGCAACGCCAAGCAACACCAACGACGACGGCTCGGGCACCGCGATCCCCGAGAACGTCACCATGTCGAAGCGATAGTTGCCCGCCTGACCGGTGTATTGGTTTCCTGCGGGATCGGCATCGGCCCGTTGAAAGGCGGTGTTCGCCGCGTAAGAACCCCCCGCGTCGCTAAACGCATTGGGCGAAAACGCCGAGACAATCTTAAACCCAAAGTTCGGATTGTTATTGGCCCCAGCTACGGCAGAAAGATCACGTGAGAGTCCGTTCGCCCAATCGTCGTTGGTGGGATTGAAATCGAACAGCGGACCAAACGACGTGAAGTTCGTGCCATCGGTCGTGTATTGAAGTTGAGCGTAGCGCGGTGAGCCGTCCGTCGCGTTGATGTCAAACGACAAGGTGATGTTCTTGAACCCGACGGTCGAAGAAGTAAATTGTGCACCCGACAACAGCGACGTCGTTCCCGACCAACCATTATTGCTGCCATTGTCTACGTTGGAGGGAATACCACGCACCCGCCAAGCAAGGTCTGGGGAGACGGCCGGATCGGAGGAGTCGATCCCATTGGTGGCCACGGGGAAATCCCCGTTGTGAATGTTATTTCTCATCCCCACCATCTGCGCGGTACCAGTACCGAACGAAGGAACGGGGTTATTATTGGTGCCGGGCAAGTTGACGTTAAAATTCCACTGCGTAATAACGGCGGCAGACGCCTGACCAACAGCCAAACCCAACAGCAAACAAAATGTACCCAACCGTGGCAATGAGCAATTCATGAGCAGCAATCCTTAAGTTGACTTGGTGAACGAAACGACACAAGTTTCGCCCAACCATAAAACAACTCCATGAAGCTCTCATGAGGATCGCGCGACGATCCCATGAAACTCCCGCGAAGAATGTCGGGGGTTAATTCCGCAATCCGCATTTGTCATTCCCGCGCAGTGCTTGCCCGCTCACGTCATTCCCGCGAAGGCGGGAACCCAGATTCTTGGGTGCCACTTGCTGGCTTGCCCAGCAGTGTCTTCTCTACGGCGAAGCCGTTACATCACCGTAGCCCAGCGGTTGGCATGTACTCATGCCTACCCTGGGTATACATCCCCCAACGACGCCAACCCTGAAGGGGTTGCACAGCACGCCGCGCCGAGAACGTGAATAACCAACAGGTACTATTCGCTTAAACGCCTCGTCATTCCCGTGAAGGCGGGAACCCAAAATTAATTCCCCTCCCTGGTACTCCGGAAGATATTAGGTGAGGCCGTGATAGGCTTAGGGACTATTGGGGCGGTCATTCCAAGCGAGCCAGGCCTCTATTTCTTTCTGCATAAATCTTGTCGATGCTCCGTCATTGCCAAACAGCCGACAAATTTTTTTGTAGAGCCAACGAACCGCTTTTACGTCTCCTACAGCGTCGAGCGCTGCTCTGACTACCATCGGCTGCAGTTGCTCCGAGCACGTGGAATATCGCAGTCCATGGAGAAACTCCATGCAAATTCTTGCTCGTACTTCAATCGTTGTCTGGGTGGCTAATTGCGTCAGACATTGCTTCATGAGCAAGGCATTGCAATCCCAACGGCAAAACCTACCGGCTGCAAGCAAAGTCTCCGCAGTCCAGACGGTATTTATGTACCGCCACGCAACCAGTTTCGCCGTTGCTACGTGATACCCTTTGGCAGTAGAAGTTTCGCGCCCGCAAAATACCCGAAGTGCTAACTGAGTCCATATTCGAGACAGCTGGAATTCCGAAACAGCCCAATAACCTACGAAAAGGTCATCGGTCCATAATGCGGCGTTTTCCTCGCTCGCAATCTTAACGACTTCCAAAGTTGGATAGCCAAAGGCATGAGTATAGAGCGAGCGTTTTGGGGGTCTAATGCAGCGATACTGGGCGCAGTTTTAATTGTGCATAGCGCACGAACTCGGTCAACGATTTGCTGCAATTCTTGCCGCCGATCCTTCAATTCATCTTCGGTGACTTCATTCATAACAAATCGACCGTCCTCAGTTACGAAGGTATGCGCTGCAGCCTGCGCCTTTTCTTCAGACAGTTCCTCAAGCCACTGCATTATCATGTCTAGAGTGGATTGAGACGTGATGTATTCCTTGGAAGCATCCAACAAGTCCCATGTATTGAGCAGTGAAATCGTAACTATCGCCGTGATATCAAGTGCGATTTTGTTCGATACCAATCCCGTCGAAGCTAACGTGTCGAATTGATCTGCCTCAACATTGGAACAACGCAGAATCCACAAGTTATTGGAAATGAGGCCTTTGATCGTGTCTAATTCATTGGCGCCGATCCGTGAAGCTAAGAATTGAATCGAGGAAAGTTCCTGCATGTAAAAGTCAAAGCATTGTGAAATAAAATCGCGTCGATCCTTTAGTGATTCAAGAATCAAAGTAGGATCAAATTCACCGCCGGAAATAAGGTTCAACGTCTGGATTGCAGAGGCGCCCGGAAAGCGATGTTGGAAATTATTCATGCAGTCCTGGAAAAGTCGAACATACTTAGATTGAATTTCTACTATTCGTTCTTTGTTCTTCTGGATTCCCGGGCTAGGCAACTCAATAACGTCGCCAACAACGTGATTCAAGAACGCTTGAACAATCGGCGATGCTGGCGACATCTCGTTAAGGCTAATTTGGGGATGCTCTTCTTCAATTATTAGCCAACGATGTTCATTGGTAAGAATATTCTCTAGATGGATCGCGGAATCTCGCTCTACTTTTTCGGGTGCTTTGCAAATACTTGAGGAGCTTCCGTATTGCAAAATCAATTGCATATATTCGACATGTGCACGCTCACTGCCGAAGTTTTGCCTTAATTGATGGCAGGAAAAATTTACTGCATCATTGAAACGCTTTGCCCTAACTAGCGGAATCACTACCAGGTAGGATTCTGATGGTTCAATACTTCCAGCTTGAGGCAGCTTAGTAAGGTTCGTCTCGATTTTGTCGAGCAAGTTAAGCCTCACTGCAATATAATTACGGGCAGCGGTGAAGTAAGGCGCATCGTACTTCGTGAACTCCTCGGCGAGTTCGTAGGCTCTTTTTGGTAGGTACTGTGATAAGACCTGCACCTCAAGCTTTCGAACCCGAGTGTCTTGTGCGTCGTTGTTGCGAAGTTCTTCGCAAATGCGGATCAGAACATCATCACGTCTCAGGCGTTGTGCGCACTCAAGTAACCGTTTGCAAGCTTCATCTAAGAGGCCGGGAAAGCGAACCTGATCCCAAAGCGGCAAAGCCTTTTCGTCATCTTTCAGACTAACAAACAGTCTTGCCAAGACTGCAATCTCTTGCCTGGTCCCCGTTGAAGGATCCTGTTGAAGCGATTGCTCAGCGTATTGGCGAGCTAGCTTTTCATCTCTTGCCTCTAAAGCGATCCAACCCCGCAGTATATTTCCCTGGAAGGGATTCTGGGCAACAAATTCATTGGAGATGCAAGTCTTAGCCAATTCAAGGTCTTTTAATTCAATACTCCAATGCACACAGAAGAATCGTGCTTCGGCCGATCGTCCGCCGCCCCTCTCAGCCACTCTTAACATTTTAGATGTGACATTTCTTCGATCCTCGTCGGTAGAACAATCTTCATACAGGACGACATTTCGCAAAAATTCAGCTTCGTCGTCGTCCGCCAAGTGTGAAAGCAATTCGCGCGCTGACTTGTAGTCATCAATACTTAGGAAGAAGTTTACTGCATCCGGTGCATAGAGCGCGGAGACATGAGCCACGCTAACAGCTCTGCGATAGTCTTCGCCAGCCTTCTGAACCTCTCCGAAGTATCCGTGAACACGCGCCCTATTTGATAAACCTTCGGGTAAGATACCGAAATATTTGTCTCGTTCGGCGAACTCTAATGCCTGCGTATAATGTTCCTCGGCAAGGGTCAGTTTTTCTTTTCGATTCGCAATTTGCCCTTCTATTGCACCGTGGTGGGCAATCATTGCCGCAGCCAAGTGAGCGTGGGCGGAGTCGGACTCTACGCTTAAGGCACGTTCCACCGCGACTTGCGCCTTGTCAAGTTCTCTAAGAGCAAGATATTGCTGCGCCAAGGTGGTATTAAGTTCCGCATCGTCCGAGAATTGTTCAATGAGCGCAAGATGCCGTTCAATTTCGCCGGCAGCACTCGTGTGACGTACCAAGAGATTTAGCAAGGTTTTGGATTTGCCACCTGCCGCGACAAGTTTTTCTGCTTCAGCAAAAGCTTGGGTTCGCTCGCCCATCAAACCATACGCGAGAATGCGATTGAACTGGGCTTGCTCTAGTTCAGGCCAAACACCGTATGCGGCCAAGAACGACTTGGCTGCTAATTCATATTCCTGTCGTTCGAGCGCCAACTTTCCACTAATACGCAGGATCGCGTACCTTTGCTCCTTTGTGAGCCTGCTATCGTCGGTGTTAGGCAGTTTACTAAATTCATGCTCTGCGGCTTCCACTTTACGTTCATCTAAGAGTCGAAGGATATCAGAATAGGGGCTGTCGCCAGGTGCAACAGCCTCTGGCGACAGAAGCAAGTCTTGAGATGATGCAGAATATGACAGCTTGAGCTCGGCTTCGTCACTTCCCTGCCCGCCGATTATGAATTCGGCAATGGAGAATGTCCCCCGTGTAGTTGAAAAGCATGGCGGTTCCTCCGCCCAGAAGATACCTTCTGGGAAGAACCATTTTCCCTTTATTGGAGGAACCAAC
>JAWXAV010000112.1:0-7612 GCA_034439695.1 Bythopirellula sp.
ACCACGCTCTATCTCAACTTTGGTGCCGGCATCTCTGATTCACTGGCCACGACCGTAGAGGAGTTTCGCAATATCAATGGGACGGGGATTGGGGGTAAAGGAACGGGCACGGATCTAACAGAGGACAATATCATCTATTCTCTGACCGATCCCTTAGAGTTTGTACCCCTCAATTACGATTTTAACGGTGTCGGCGGTTTCAATCAGGCCGATATTGTTGCTCAATCCCGATTGTCCAGCGGGCTCTGGAGCCCTTCGATATTGATGTGGTCCTAGCTAGTGCAAGCGAGTTGGAAGATGTTACGAGTACATTGGCAGCTAATAACAGTCTGCTTAACAGTAAGAATGATGCTTATGTTTTGCTCTTAATGTCCTGTCTGACGACGAATCTGTTGGACTTACACTCGGAAGCAATGGTCAGGCCGCAGGAGACGATTTAGAGGCCCAACTCGGAAATCGCCAGGACGAAGCCGCTATTACTTTTGCTGATCTCATATTCGTTGATCTGGTCACCAGCGAGAGTGTTCCACCGATCGGCAGTCCAGAGTTCAACAACAAGTTGGCCCATCGACTCGCCTATACTGCCGTCCACGAGGCATTTCATACCTTTGGCCTGCATCACACTTTTGGCGGCATTTCCGACGGCGACGTAATTAACGCCGGTGCAAGCGCAGAGGCCCGCGAGAATCCATTTATCGTCACTCGATTTGGCCTGACCCATGTGCCTCCAGGTGCCGTCTTTAGTAATTACGAATTTGTCGCAGACGATCTCGACATCGGCCTCCGCGATGATGATGGAGACGATATTCCCAACCTTTCCTATGTCACGGGCACGGGGCTTCACGACCGTATTACCATCACCCGCGATGCCTCCGACGTAAATCTTGTCCACGCGACCGTTGCTGCCTATTCCAACTCAGTTGGTGGAGCTTTATTTCAACAAGAAACTTACTCCATCAATCTCCTCACCGACACCGAGGGCGAAATCCTCATCGACGCCAGCCATGGCAACGACCTTATCGAGATCGACCCACGGATCCCCGCCTCGTTTCGCATTCGCACCCTCACCGGCAACGACGAGGTCGTGCTCACCGGCAATGGCGCGAGCGCCCTGGAAGCCTTCGTCTTCGACCGCGAGGCGGGTAACGACACTTTCACCATCGACTTCGACAATGGCGATCCCCTCCCCCAAGCCGGCTTCGATTTCAACTTCATTGGCGGAGCGGGCACCGACAACACAGTGGTCATCGACCCGAACGGCGTCGAGCGGGCCGGTTACTTTGTGAATACCCTCACCGATGGCGCGGACCTCTCGTTGGGGGGCCGGGCCGATGCGAGTGCCGCCGACGACGATCAAACCACCTTACGGGCCGCCATTCAAGAGGCAAACTTCCTGAGCACACCGTCGTATATTTTTGTCCCTCAGGGCACCTACAATCTTGCCCTCCCCGGCTCTGGTGGCGACACCCAGGGCGATCTCGACATCTCCAAGAACCTCACGATCATCGGCGCGGGTGCGGGAGTGAGCATCATCAAGGCCACCTCTTTGGGCGACCGTCTGTTCGATGTGAATGGCACGACCGCCCGCTTGAAACTTGACAGAGTGACTCTCACCGGCGGCACGACTTCCGACGTGGGCGGCGGTATTCGCGTGGCTAGTGGGGCCTCGCTAGACATTCTCGACAGCGCGTTTGTCAATCTGGAAACCGGCAACGCCGGCGGCGGCATTCATTTTCTCGGTCAAACCGGAGCAACCAGCGGTCTCACTGTCCGCCGCAGCGTGTTCACCAATGACCGAGCACTGGCGGGGCCTGGCGGCGCGATCACTTTCATCGGCGGCGCGGCCCATACGATCACCGTCGGTGAGAGCATCTTCGCGCTGAACCTCGCCTACGACGACGAAGACGTGGAGTTAACGAGCGTTTACACACAGGGTCAAGGCCACACGAAAATCAATGAAGGCTACAATCTCACCGACGACAACACGAGCGGTTTTTTCAAGACAAACCTGGGCGATCATATCGGGACGGTGAACCATGTGGTCACGAGCTTGGCTGACACTTACACGCACACGGATAATGACCATGCCGTGTCGCTCCGTGAGGCGATTGACCTGGCCAACATGAGCACCGAGAACTCGCAAGTTGTTTGGATGCCCGCCTGGCAGTTTGTGCTTACCCTCGATCGCGGCCTGAACGCCACCGACACGAGCATCGAGTACGGCGACCTCGATATCAAAGACACGCTCACGGTCCGTGGGGCGGGCCTGAACAAGGCGACGGTCCGCTGGAAACCGGGAGAGGTGGACGCGGTGTTCGATTTGCAGGGGGACTACACCGGTAATGGCTTGGCGGGGTCACCCGATGATGGTGGTGTCGGCGGGTCGGACGGATTGATCCATCAACAACAAGTCGGCCAAAACAACGGTACGGGTATCGGCCAATTGAGCGCTGACGGTGACGATGATGGCGACGTTGACGGTGACGATCTTGCAATCTGGCAACTGTACTACGACAATTACTTCACCCTGATCGGCGTCACGGCAATTTTGTCGTAGCATAGCCCTCACGGACCCGCCACAAGCGGCAGGTGCCTTTACTCAGCAGGCGCTTCCACTGGTTCAGCGCTTTCACCCGCGTCGCCACTCTCATCCTGCGGCACGCGGACCACGGCGGTGAGGGTGTCCCCTTCGTCGAGCGTCATGATTCGCACGCCTTGGGTGTTGCGGCCGATGGGGTTGAAGTCGCTGACCTTCACGCGCTGAATCTTGCCGCGGGCGGTCATCATCATCAGTTCGTCGGTATCGTCCACGCGGACGATGTCGACCACCGGGCCATTGCGGTCGGTCGTCTTGATGTCGCGGACCCCTTTGCCGCCGCGGTTTTGCGTGCGATAGCGGAACGAGCTCGACGATGAGTCGCCTTCAACCTCCTCATCGTCGGGGGCCAGGGTTTGGGGGCTAGAGGTTGGGGATGAGCTGTTCGTCGCGTCGTCGTCAACATCATTGTCTTCCCCAGTCCCCAGTTCCAAGCCCCCAGCTCCCGCTTCAGCGTTGGGGCCGAAGGTGGTGCGTTTGCCGTAGCCGTTGGCGCAGGCTGTGAAGAGCGTGGCGTCGGGATCGGCGACCACCATGCCCACAAGAGTATCCCCCTTGGTGAGCGTGATTCCCTTGACGCCGCTCGTGTTGCGGCCCATGGGGCGGGCATCGGCCTCGTTGAAGCGAATCGCCATCCCTTTGGCGGTGGACAGGACCACTTCATCACCTTTCTTCGTGATTGCCACTTCCACCAGCTCGTCATCCTCGCGGAGCTTGATCGCGATGATGCCGGTTTTCATCGGGCGGCTGTAGGCTTTGAGTTCGGTCTTCTTAACCAAACCTTGCCGCGTGGCCATCATTAAATAGTGATCGGGAAGATCAAAGTCGCGCACCGCGCGGCAGTCGGTGATCTTTTCATCCTCGGCAAGATTCAAGAGATTCACCACCGCGCGGCCTTTCGCATCCCGTGAAAGCTGCGGCAGGTTATACACTTTTTGCCAGTAAACCTTGCCCTTCGACGTAAAGAACAGCAGGTAATCATGCGTGCTGGTGACAAACAGATGCTCCACGGGATCATCTTCGTCGACCTTGGCTCCCTTGATCCCCTTACCGCCCCGGCGTTGTGAGCGATACACGCTCGCCGGGGTCCGCTTGATGTAGCCATTGTGCGAGATCGAAACGACCATCTGCTCTTCTTCGATCAGGTCTTCGAGATCGACTTCGCCGATTTCTTCGTGGGAAATTTCTGTCCGCCGAGCATCGGAGTGTTTGGCGATCAGCATCTCGCAATCCTCGCGGATCATCGTCCAAATTTTCTGTTGATCGGCTAGGATGCCGGCATAGTTGGTGATTTCTTCCAACAGCGTCGCATGTTCTTCGGCAAGCTTTTCTTGCTCGAGATTGACCAACTGGCCCAAAGTCATACGCAGAATCGCGTCGGCTTGCACGGGGGTGAGCGAATACTCCTCGGCGACGCCGCGCTCGGCTTGAAACTGTTCGTAACCGTCGTCGCCAAGTGCCCGCGCGAGAAGCGCCCCCGGTGTCTTGATCGCCATGAGAGCCATCTTGGCCTCGGCTTGAGTTTTCGACGCCCGAATCACGCGGATCACTTCGTCGATGTTGGCATGCGCGAGCAAGAGTCCCTGGACGGTGTGCTTCCGTTTGCGGGCCTTGGACAACAGGAACAACGTGCGGCGACGAATCACGACCGCCCGATGGCGGATGAATTCCGCGAGCATATCCTTGAGCGACAACACCCGCGGTTTGCCGTCCACGAGCGCCAGGAAATTGAGCGAAAATGATTCCTGCAGCGGCGAGAATTTGTAAAGCTGATTGAGCACCACGTCCGGATCGGCATCGCGCTTGAGCTCGAGAATCAGCCGCACCGGTTCCTTGAGGTCACTCTCATTGCGCGTGGCGGCAATACCTGGAATTCTGCCTTCTTGCGCGAGTTGCGCGATCCGCTCCTCGACCCGATCGCGGGCTTGCTGGAAGGGAATTTCGTGAATGATGATCCGCGTGCGCTTGGGGGTTTCTTCAATCGACGTGCGGGCGCGGACCACAACCGTGCTGCGGCCCGTTTCGTAGCCCCGCCAAATCGCGCTCCGGCCACAGATGATGCCCCCCGTCGGGAAATCCGGCCCGGGGATGTGCTCCATCAATTCCTGCACCGTGATTTCAGGATTATCCAAGAGCGCGATCACACCCTTGCAGACTTCAGCCATATTGTGCGGTGGGATGCTGGTGGCCATGCCGACCGCGATGCCGTTCGCACCGTTCACAAGCAGGTTGGGAAACTTCGCGGGAAGCACGGTCGGCTCGGTGTGACGTTCGTCGTAGGTGGGAACGAAATCGACCGTGTCGAGCTTCAAGTCGTCAAGCATCAGGGCGGCAAACGGCGACATGCGGGCTTCGGTATATCGCATCGCCGCGGGAGGCAGACCCGCGATGGAACCAAAGTTCCCCTGCTTGTCGATCAACACATGCCGCATGTTCCATTCTTGGGCCATGCGGACCAATGTGGGATAAATGACACTTTCGCCGTGCGGGTGATAGTTACCGCTCGTGTCGCCGGAAATCTTGGCACACTTCACGCGGGCCGCGCCGGGCGTGAGATTCAAATCGTTCATCGCCACCAAAATCCGGCGCTGCGAAGGCTTCAAACCATCGCGCACGTCGGGCAGCGCCCGGCTCACGATCACGCTCATCGCGTAGGTGAGATAGCTATCCTTCAGCTCATCCTCAATCGGCAGATCAATCAGTCGAGCGGCAATCGCGAACTCAGGATCAAACGAAGGTTCGCGCATTTCAGGAGAATCATCGGGAGAATCGGTCGACACTTACGGAGTCCTTTCGCAGCAGGCAAAATCGCTACTAAAGAATCAGTGGAAGCCGCGACACAACGTGTCGCACGGCGCATTCTGGAAAAGGTCAAATTTTATCAATTTTGAGGCTCACCAACAACCGGCGGAAAAGCTCGGGGAGAGCTCAATTTGCAGGCGTTTTGAAGTATCGCAAATGGGTCCGCGTGGTAGACTAAAAGAGTAAGGAGCAATCACACATGCAGATCTCAATTCCTGACAACGTGAACCTGCCGGATCAAGCCGTGGCAGCCGGTTTTGCCAACGTCGAAGCCTATGTGTTTCACCTCATTGAGCGCGATACCGAGCGAATGGCCATACAGGAAGGACTCGATGCCGTGCGGCAGGGCCGAACGCGGCCATTCGCGGAATTCGATGCTGAGTTTCGTAAGAAGTACGGAATTGCATCGCAATAATGGACTTTGACGTTCACATCTCTGAACCTGCCGAGAACGATATTGGTACAGCCTATCGTTGGTGGCGCGACAACCGTTCGGCCGAACAGGCCAACCGTTGGTTTCACGAAATCCACAATGCCGTTGCGACATTGTCAACGATGCCTTTGCGTTGTCCGCGATGTGAAGAAGAGGATTTGCAGGAAGCTGGCATTCGACAACTGCTGTTTGGCATAGGTCGCCGACCTACTCATCGGATAATCTTTGAGATCGCTGACAACAGGGTTAATATTCTACGTGTGCGGCATGTGGCGCAGAAGCCACTGGAAATTGATGAAATCGAACAAGAGTAGTAAGTGATTCAATTTACGCTTCTTATTTTCCACCACGCCACCAAAAATAACACGCCCCACACAAGATCGATCAACCCAAAGAGAAGCATCTGCAGCGCGAGGCGTTCCTCCAAAAACAAGGCAATGGTCGCGAAACCGAACGAGGCCTTTTCCAAGATCGCCGCGAGCATGATCGGCCGATAGCGCGCAGGATCACGGGCAATGATCAAAAACGCCACCTGCCAGGCCAGGGCGACTCCCGCGAAGCCATAAAAATATTCGGGGTGCGTGATGGCTGGTGGGAAGTCGCGGCCAACTTGGTTTTCCAAAAAGAACTGTGGCAGAACGACCGCCACGCCGTAGATCCCCGCCAGCAAGAACACCCAATGCGCGAACTTCATGTTCCATCCGCTTCCGCAAAAGCACCCTCGACTTCAATCAATCACCGACGACGGAAGATAATACCACTACCGCCGCGGCGAGCGAAGTTCTGTTGGCGATGCGTTCTTTCCCACTGCAAGGAGCCGTAGTTGATGCCGCTGATGTTAAAGCTGCGATACGGATTGCGTGGGCTAATTGTCGCCGCACTGGTTTGGTTTGCCGCCATACCCAAGAAAAACAGCGCCGCCACCGCCAAAATCAAACTGCGTGCCATGAGAAGATCCCCGTATTCACGCGTTAAGGAAGCCGCGCAGGCCAGCCGCTTCCGAAGAGTCCGCCACAGACATTCTACCCCTGAACACGCCAAAATCAAAAAAAGACCGCTGGCGGCTCAGCGGCTATTCATCCCCCGACGGACCGTACATACCTGGGACAGGCACGTTGTTGAGTCGTAGGTAGACACAGGTAATCGCCCGATGATGAATCATGTAATTCAAGAAAAAACTCAGATTTTGCTGGCTCTCGATCCCCACGAAGCCCACATTGCTGAAAAATAGGCTGTTTAGATAATTCGTCGCTTCCACGCAAACCTGACCCCTTATGACGGTCGATCCCCTGAAACGCCACTAAGAATTGCCCAATTTCTGTACGAATAACAGTATCGCCCCGCAGGGGAATCCCGTAAACTGAGCGGTTGCTTGGTCCGTCGAACGGGTCTCGGTCGCTGCCGCACAAAGGGTAGGGTCCGATCGCTCATTCGTCCTCCCTGCGCTATTAGGCCCCCGTGCGGGTCTGCTCTTGTGGCCCCGAGATGATGTAAGGGGGGCTGAGTTTGCGATTTCGAGGAGAGTTTTGGTGGGTAAGAAGCTTTATTGTGGAAATCTGAGTTATGGCGTGACTAATGCGGATCTGGAAGCTCTGTTCTCAGAGTTTGGGCCTGTTCGCAGCGCCGACGTGATCATGGATCGTGAAACGGGTCGCAGCAAGGGATTTGGTTTTGTCGAAATGGAAAACGACTCGGACGCCGATGCGGCTGTCGATGCGCTCAACGACAAAGAGCACAACGGTCGACCGCTAAAGGTCAACGAAGCACGCCCCCGTGAAGAT
>JAWXAV010000113.1:0-2588 GCA_034439695.1 Bythopirellula sp.
AACGTTTGAGTTCAGCGGCGGCGGTGCTTTTCCGCCGTCCGCTGGAACGATTTGTTAGCGGAATTCTCACTGAAGTCTGGCAGCCTCTGCTGCAATGTGCCCAGCCAGAGCCGTAACAAATGTTCTAAGTCCTGTCATCGCTGACATTTCAGAAAAATCGCCCGTCTCGGCAGCACTGCGAGGTGACGTGATGAGGGCGGCAGTGGTGTAAAGCTGTTCCTTTACCAATTTCTGACAGAGCAAGTCATACCGGATGAGGTACGACGCCCCCTTAAACTCCTCTAAAACAGGAAAGTGCGGTGACGCATCCTTGACCGTACATCTGGATTTTGGGGCATCCTCGACCATCATCAACCAGCCAACGAAAGGACGAGGTTGCTTGCCGAATGCCTCTTCACGGTAGGCCGTCCAGAGATCGTGCGCGGTGCCAATTGCTTCCTCGGTTCTGTTGTTGAAGTTGTTCCCAAACGAACCAACTTGGCTTTTCAGCTCGATAGCCGCGATCAACTCGCCCCTGTATATGACAAGAAGATCCCAGAGCTTTGTCGGTCTGAAGTAGCCTGGCAGTGTCAGCATCGCACGGTTCTGATGAATCTCGGCATGCGCGAGTCCATTGGCTCGCACGATGTCGAGTACCAAAGCTAGAAATCCGTCCATGTTCTTTCCAGCGGTAACGCCAGCGCGCTCACCTTGGTCCGCTTTCCCGGCCTCAATCTGCTTTTGTCTCGCCGCCTCACGGTTTCCCCAGAATGCTTTTACGGCTTCATGGGACTTTTGTTCGTAATCCACAAGATCAAGGGCCATTTATTCTCCATTACCTCCAAGCGAGGATTGTTCTTTGTTGCTTAGTCCAAACAGTTCAAATGCGGCGTGATTGCAGGCTTGAAAATTTCTCGTTGTTGCCGCTTCCACCAATTCTTTTCGCAATGTTACTGGGACATCCGCCCATTTCGGGATGCGGATGCGCCGCAGGTATTGCGCCTGAAACCGAAGAAATCCCCCTTGCATTTTGGTTGAGTATGTCGTCATGAATAGACGTGTGACGGACGAAAGCAGCACCGCTTGCAATGCTCTCAGGTTCCAGTCGTCGGCCAAGACATAGTAAAGATTGTGGTGAGGGTACAACTCCCCACCCTCGAAAACGATATGGGCCTCGCCCTTGATATCGGGAATCAGTAGCTTAGGCCTTGATGCCAGTTCCGGGGTGATACGGTCGATCGTGCGATACCAGTTGGCCGGGGTCTTCTTGGCACAGTGACGGTTCGCGATAACCTCTCGTCGCGCCTCCAAGTAGCGGCGCAGGCGCGGATAGTCCCCCAATTCGACGAGGCCGCCACCCTCGGCAAACGGATTGATGACGCCTTGACCGTGCCATTGAACCTCGCCGGACGCGATGTCTTTCGTTGTAACCAAAGGCAACTTGCGATCAGATTCCACGTCGAGTGCTTCAAAGTCGCCGATATATGCCTTGTCAGCACCAGTTGCTACGCCTATACCCACCTTGCAACCCACCTCTTCCAAGCTAGGGAATTGTTTTTCAAGGCGGCGGATAAGCGCCATCTGATCCGAAGATTCGAGCAACCACGGTTCCGACCCATTGGTGACTCGCGCCAGTTCGCGCACCGACCACCCAGCATCTTCCGGCAGGTTCCGCGCACACAGCGCGTTGGCCAAGATCGCTAGCGTGGCCCGTTCGATGGCTGGACGATGGGCAATGCGTGTTGCGCCTGGTGATTCCCGACTGATAATGGTGATGGCCGGGTAGGCGATCACATCGGAGTGAAACGCCGGGGTATCTACCATGTCGACATAGATTTTCAAGTGAAACTGATCTGACACTAGGCTACGAAGCGGCCCTCCATAGCGATTTTTCATCCAACGATCCGCACAGATACAGCCCAGACTGCCCCCCTTCGTCAACACCGACAGCGACCGCTCGATGAATGGGATATAGAGGTCGGCCCGGTCATACATTGTCTGGTAGCGGCCACGATACTCGGCCAACAACGGGGCTGGAATCAGCTCTTGACGAACATAGGGAGGGTTCCCAACAACAAAGTCGAATTGCCCTTCAAGTGGCGCAAGCAGGAAGTCCCCCTGCATAAGCCAACGATCAGCAAGTGCTACCGCAGATTGATCCTCTATCTCTTCTTGCTTGAGTCGCTCTATCACGGCTTCGCGAGTGACAGAAAATGTCTTGCGATGCAGTTCAACAGCGCGAATTGCGTCGCCTAACTCTTCGACTACATTTTTTTCGTGTTGCGATGATCTCCACACCGTAAGCAGTCGTCCGATTGCTGGTAATAGGAAGTCGCCGCCACCGAATGAAGGCTCCAAAAGTCGCATCTCATGGAGCGGTTGCTCTTCCGTATAGCCAGCCAGATCGAGGATGAAATTCACTACCTCAGCGCGAGTGAAAATTGCCCCGCGAGATTCGGTTCCTGCTGCCGTAGACAATTTTTCAATCGCAGCGGCGACTACAGGCGAATGAATGCAAGTCGACTCGCCAAACAAATCAAAATTAAACTGCTTGGATGCTAGTCCCATGTTCCTATTTACCCTGTGTTCATTGCTTGCAGCCGCTAACG
>JAWXAV010000114.1:0-19261 GCA_034439695.1 Bythopirellula sp.
AGTCACCGAGAAGAGCGAAGCTATGCCGACCAATTAAACTTATACGCTCCCTGAGGAGTGGAAGTTCAATCGTAGTTTTTAATATGCGAATAGTGTGCCTTTATGGAGCTTTTGTCCTTTTGACAGTTATGCTGGCCTTTGTGTATTCGACTGGGCCTATACCCACCGTAGTAGTGTCGTCAGTTTTTGTGGTGATTATTGCTTTGATAACTTTGATGCAATTTGAGTTTCAAATAAAACGATTTTTTCGAAGAGGAAAAGGATCAGGCAGCATGTCGCCGGCCGATGGCAATCAGTGACGAATCGAGGCACAAATTTATTCGGCAGAAACACAAAAAACCGGCAGCGGGACGCTGCCGGCTAAACATGTGTGAGTTACTTCAAGTCGACCGACCAGTAGGCGCTGTCGACGAACGTCTTCCAACTCGCGTACTTGGGGTTGCCGAGCTTGATCGTAAGCATGGGGCTCCGCTTGGGCATGATGGGCGGACGAATCAACTTCATGCCGGCTTGCTTGGGGGTGCGACCGCCCTTGCGGACGTTGCACTTTACGCAAGCGCAGACCAAGTTCTCCCAACTCGCTTCGCCACCCATGCAGGTCGGCAGGATGTGGTCGAGGCTCAGTTCGGTCGTGGGAAAGCGCAGGCCGCAGTATTGGCAGATGTTCGCATCGCGGGCAAAAATATTGCGGCGATTGAGGCGCACCCGCTGCTTGGGCAGACGGTCGTAGTGGAGCAAACGTAGCACGCGGGGCACGCAAACTTCAAAATTGACGCTGCGAATCCAGTCGTCGTGCGGCTCCTTATAATGGGCCTTGAGCTCGCTGATTTCACGCCACGAGTGAAAATCATAGTTGGCGAACTGGCCATCTTCGAGGTGAATTACCTCGGCCAACTCGTTGAGGAGCAAACTGAACGCTCGACGCACGTTGACCACGTGGACGGCCATATATTGGCGATTCAGCACCAGAACACTTGCATTGAGTCCGCTTGGCGACGCAGTCGACATGGAAGCAATCTCTCCGAACTCGGTCACTGGAAATTAACGATAGCAGCTAAATGGCAATTATCCTTGGAATCTTGAAAATGTTCGCTGGTGTTTGGTCTCAGGCCTACAACAGTACCGCAACAGTTTCCTCGCAAGGAGTGCCTACAGTTCCGGTAGACACAGCAAGCAGGGTGCAAGTTCCGTGCAAGTTTTTGTCGGAACATGCACTTTTTTGGGGTAGGTACTCTTTCACAAAGGGGTCGTTGAGCCTGAAACGAAATCTATGCCAAGGGATTTGGCAGTCTGCATTTGCGTGATTTCGTCGCTCGGGCAGACAAGGCGCACCTCCTGTTACCTAATCGTATTGTACAAGCAGTGAATGGGGAAAACTAGTTCGCTACCATCCCGTGCCCTAGATTTTAGTCCCAGCGTGGTCGTGGAGTGAAGTCCGACTAGGCGGATGTATGCCAAGTTTTTTCAGAACTTCACAGATAGTGTCGTGGGCGTCAGGCCAGCTTGCGGTTGTCAGTAGGCACGCAATTTGCGGCACGCAGCCACGGGTTTTGCTCAAACTTTGCGAGCAACTTGCACAAAAAATACTATTAAACTTTTGCCTTGCTTGCGGCTGGATCTTATCGTTAGGATGAAATGAAGCAGGGAAGACTTGCCAGGTATTTATGTTGCGGACGATTCATGCTGAAAGGAACCAAGCAGATGATCCATTACACATGCGATTGTTGTAAACGCTCCCTCGACCCCCAGAACGACATGCGTTACGTTGTTCGCATGGAGGTTTACGCGGCACTCGATCCCGTGGAAGAGGACGGCTGTGGGGACCGCGACCATCTGCAAGAAATTCAGGACATCCTCGAATCGCTCGACAACATGGATGATTGTCAAATCAGCGACGAAGTCTACCATCACGTTCGCTTCGATCTGTGCAGCGAGTGCCGGCAACGATTTGTGAAGAATCCGTTAGGACGGGCCATGGCGCAGCAACTCGACTTCAGTCAGAACTGAATTTTTACCGTGGGCTACCGCCTGCGGCTCATACGAGAACCGCAGCATGCATGCTCGCATTCGCCGCGATCCACGCTCGCAGATTGTTACGATTCTTGTCGTTGTCGCGTTGGTGCTGCTGAGTTGGTGGTTCGAGCCTTACCTGCCCACCAACGATGTGCCGACGCGCTCTCCCGGCGCGCTTCGCAACGGTCAGTATGAAGTGTTGCGCGTGGTGGATGGCGATACCCTGCTCCTGAAAAAAGATCGGCTGCGGGTGCGGCTGCAAGGAGTCGATACGCCGGAGACCGTCAAAGAGCACACAGCGGTTGAAGAGTGGGGCCCACAGGCAACCGCCTACACCGAGCGGTTTGTGCGGGAAGCCAGAAATATGGTTTCGATCACCGTCGACGGCGAAGGGGTCGATCAATATGGCCGACACTTGGCCTTTGTCTGGCACGACGAGCGGTTATTGAATGAGGAGCTGATCGGCGCGGGACTCGCGCGGGCCAAGCTGGGCTACGACTATAGCCAGCGGATGAAGGATCGCTTGAGATCGGCGCAAGACAGGGCACGACGCGAGCACTTGGGGATTTGGAGCGATTGATGGCTTAATAGCCGCGACTCGACGAGCCGCAGCTTTGTCTCGACCTGCGAACAAGTCTGTTCGCGGCTACTTCTGGACTGCTACGCCACCTATCGGCAAGGTTTGAAGTTGTGGAGCGGCGTTTGGCACCAATGGGGTGGTCGTCGCTGAGGTTGGCGTGACCGGCGGCATCACGTACGACGCGACGGGCCGATTTTCGTAGGACGCGGCGATAGCGCCCGGCTGTTGCTCGATGCCCAACCAACCGGGGGCAGCACCGGTGTTCCAATCGTTGCTCCCAGGGGCCCCCATCGCGGATACCGTGTTAGGCGGAGCCGTGCCAAGGTTCATTTGAGGATAGCCGCTCAACACCGGCAATTGCCACAGCGCGGGATTACTGCCGAGTTGGTTGATTTGCACGGTACCGACATCGATGGACAGGGCCATGTGCGCCAGCGGTAAATTGAGTTCGATTTCCTGCGGTAATGAAACGCCAATTGCCGGATAGAACTGATGTGACCGGGCCACGGCGCTGGCGAGCAGCGTGCCACGGCCATCATAAATGTGTTGCTCGAGCACCCACGCTCGTTTGGCGTCGATGACGGTATTGCGCGAGAGCGTGCCGATTCGCGATTGAATCACTGAGCGAATTTCCACGATATCATTTCCACGGGGAACGGGGCCTTCGTGGAAATCGTTGGGGGCGAATTCCATGAAGCCGAGCGCGTCGAGTAGCCAACGCGGCTCGATGGGAAGTAGTTGCTGAGCGGCGCTGCCCACAAACTGATCATGCCGCGAAAAATAAACGGCAGGAGGGTCGTTGCGTTTCACCCAGAACCAGAACAGCTCGTCGTTGCTCCCCAAATCGACTTCCGGCCCCGTGAGCGCCGTGGAAGCCTGCAGTCGGAGTTTGTTGGCGCGTTCAGCGGCGATATTGCCGCGCAAGGCGGGCATCATGGCATCGCCGGGCACGGTGATGGTCGCGTTAGTGGTTTGATAATTCTGAATTCGTGAGGCATTCTGGTTGACCGCGGCGATGATTTGATCGAGCGTGGACCCCGTCATCAGCACTTCCGGCGCGGGTGGTCCTACTGTCGCGAACGGACTACGCATTGAACGATTACAGGTAGCCCCCGAGCAACAAAACAACAGCAGTAGCAAAACCACGGAAGTACCGTGTCGCCAGCAATACGCAGATGTTTTAGGCGATCTCAACATCAATCCTTCGACTCGCTGGTTAATTCGGGAGTTGTGGATGTGACTTCGCCCTCGCCGTAGAGTAGGTCAAACATCTGTTGCTGCAACTTCATCGCCCGATTCGCGGGTGGATTGGCTACGACCAGCTCATATTCTTTTTGGCGTTTCTGGCAGTGCAGCACGATCACTTCCCGGCCCTGGTCATCCTTACGGCTCTCTTCATGGCGGACCACTTTGCGACGCAGGAGAAGCAGGCCCAGCAAATAGCGAAACTCGACTTCTTGCGGTCGGTCTTCAAGGGCCTCGAACAAATTGAGCATCACCTCGACCGGGGCCAGTCGCGGTTGGTTGTCGTCTTTGCCAGGAATTCGTGATCGCCACCATGCGACACAAGCTTTGGGCGGGCCTTGCCAAGCCTCGACGCCATAGTCACGGCGGACAAATTCACCCGCTGACTCCTCCAATACCGAAAAATAAAGTTCGCCCGGGTTCAAGGTGCGAGCGGTACTAGCGCAACTGCGACCGCAAGGTCGCAGCTCAAATCCAAGAGTATGGGCAGTATCCAAAAGCATGGGCACGCAAATCCCGTGGGAAACGACTGGGAATCGGTCGCGGATATTAGGAAAACGACAGAGTGGCGGCAAGGTGAGGCCGATTGACGCTAGCAGCTTAGCCCGCCGTGAAAAAGCGGGCATCCGTGCCGCCGGGGCCAATTTCAAAACTGACCCTCTTCGCACAGCGTGGGCAATAGCCGACGTAGGCGGTGCCATCGCGGTTGGGGTAGATGCGGGCGTAGACCTCGCAGCAAGCAAAATGGACACCTAAAAACGCTTTTTCCTTGCCTCGCGCAGAAGTTGTGGACGGATCGTCGGAGCTCAGGTCGAGATGTGTTCCTTTGTCTTCCATGGCCACGCATCCCAAGCGGCTAGTTATTTGTCAATGAGTGACCGCCGCATGAACTCACTTAAAACTTTTGAATCACAAGGTAATGCATGTGATTCAAAGAATCTCTTTTGGACGGCGCAGGGAAAAGGTGCCGAACGCCAAATTTTCCTTGGCCCCATTTGGTGAGCAGATAAGGCATGTAATAAAGACTTGCTCCAAACGGATCGAGCTCGCTACTGCCTTCAGGTTCGTGATAAGAACTATGTTCAAGAACGCAGAGTCCCCCTGGCTTGACGCAGCTCATCCAAGCATTCAGGCACTTTTCGGGGGCATAGCTGTGATCAAAAGAATTGCTGTAGATGAAGTCGACGGCATCAAGCCAATCGGGCTTTACATCGTGAAAATCCCACCGGATCGTGTGAGGAAACGTCGTAGCCGTGGCGGATATTTCGGTGCCAATGACTTCGCAGCCTAAGTATTTGCGGAACCATTGCTGCTCGTTGCCGCGACGCGTGCCATGGCAAATACCGAATTGAGCATGGGGCAACAATGACTTAATGTAGTTGGCAAGGAATTCGATATTCTCTTCAATCACCCAAACAGAATTGATTTTCTTCTTGTTGCCTTCTTCTTGGACAGCACGGTATCGTTCGTAATCGAAGGAGCCGTCTTGTTTCACATAGTTATGAAGCACATATCCGTTGGAGTCCTGACGGGTGACTTGATAGCCGAGATGACCGATGACGGTATTGACCATTTGGGTTAGCATGGATTTTGTCTCGACAATCGGTGATTTGATTTCTTGGAATCCGCACTAGTTCAATCTGTTCGACGAACGGCCAGACAAAGCGTCTTTTTCGCGCCGAAAGCCATTTTCTCGCGAATTTAGTGAACCTTGACCTGCTCGGAAGTCTCAGCTACAGTTATCTGAATGAGGTGGCGGAGAATAGCCAAAAGTTCTCGCCCGCGCCAACCGAAGTATTAAAGATTATGATCATTTCGTCCTTGCTATCCTTGCTACTACTTTCGCTCTTCAGGAGCAGGGCTTAGGGTTCGCAAAGACAAACTTGAAGAATGTCACAAACCCTGAAGCCCTGCGGCTTCGGGGTTTTTTTGTTTTTTGGGATCAATTTTACCTACTCTTTTTGATTATGGACCGATGACCATGTCCACCACTAACCAGCGAAAAATCACGATTTTTGATACCACTCTCCGAGATGGTGAGCAGTCTCCCGGCTGCAGCATGAACCTCAGCGAAAAGTTGGAGGTCGCCCAGGCGCTCGTGGATCTGGGGGTCGACGTGATCGAAGCCGGCTTCCCAATTACCTCGATCGGCGACTTCGAGGCGGTTACCGCGATTGCCAAGACGGTGAAAGGGGCGACCATCTGCGGCTTGGCTCGATGCCACGAACGTGACATCGACCGTGCCTGGGAAGCCTTGCAGCATGGAGCCGACACGCGGATTCATGTGTTTCTTGCCACGAGTGCGATCCACCGCGAGTTCAAATTGCGGATGGACAAGGACGAAATCATTCGCCGCGCGGTCGAGGGGGTAAAACGGGCGAAAAGCTATTGCGAGAATATTGAGTTCTCGCCCGAGGATGCGGCCCGCACGGAGCCTGATTTCCTCTGCCAAGTGGTCGAGGCGGCGATTGCTGCGGGGGCGACGACGGTCAACATTCCCGACACCGTCGGGTATGCCACACCGACGCATTTTGCGAATGTCATCAAGACCTTGATGAATCGCGTGCCCAACATCGACAAAGCCGTCATCAGCGTGCATTGTCACAACGATTTGGGCCTCGCGGTCGCCAACAGCCTCGCCGCGGTCGAACATGGGGCGGGGCAAATTGAATGTACGATTAACGGCCTCGGCGAGCGCGCGGGGAACTGTTCGCTCGAAGAAGTCGTGATGGCCCTCCGCACGCGGAGCGATTATTACAAGCTCTCCACGGGGATCAACACGCCGCGATTGGTGCCGACAAGCCGCTTGGTCTCAAACATCACAGGCATGTTAGTCCAGCGAAACAAGGCTATCGTGGGCCGCAATGCCTTCGCCCACGAAGCTGGCATTCATCAAGACGGCATGTTGAAAGAGCCGACGACCTATGAAATCATGCGTCCCGAAGACGTCGGTTTCAGCAAGACCGATCTTGTGCTCGGCAAGCACAGTGGCCGGGCGGCACTTGCCGACCGAGCCCGCGCGATGGGCTACCATCTTCCCGAAGAGCAAATCGACGCCTTGTTTACTGACTTCAAAAAGCTCGCCGACAAGAAGAAGGAAATCTACGATGGCGACATCGCGGCTTTGATCGAGCAGCGGAACACGGAGGTCAGCGATCAATGGCAGTTGGTCAGCTATGAAGTGCATGCCTCAAGCGGTGGTTCACAGCGGGCGCAGGTTGTCCTGAGCCGCGGCGGTGAAAAGTTTGCCTCTCCGGAAGTTCAGGCCGAAGGCCCGCTCGACGCCATCTTCAATGCGGTCGAGGATATCACAGGCAAATTAGTGGTGCTCAAGGATTACCGCGTACAAAGCGCGAGCCGCGGCACGGACGCGCAGGGCGAATCGCTGGTGGAGGTCGAATACAACGGCCGAATCTATCGTGGCCGAGGTGCGTCGACCGATACGGTGGAGGCGAGTACGCGGGCCTTTGTGAATGCGATCAATCGCATCGAAATCGGCGCGAGCGAAATGGGTAGCCACGCGCGGGGGATTGTTTAATGTCAGTCGTCCGTGGTCAGTTGTCCGTTGCAACGAGCTACTGACAACTGGCTACGGACTTCACGCGACGAACGCCATCACGTAAAACACCCAGCCCGTGATTGTGGTAAACAGCATGTCGATTGCCGCTAGCCAGCCAAAGCGGCGGTGGAACGTGCTGTGCTCGTTGGGTAGTGGCGGGTTGGGGAAACGCCGCAGGGCAAGGACTATGACCGTGATCCAGATCACGACCGTGGAGAGTGCGAAGAACAGATGAATCCACAGCGCGGTAAACACTGCTGTAGTTGGTGATTCTCCCACTTCGCCGGCGGCACGTTCTTGCCAGCCGTTGAGACGGATGTCGATTTCAAAAGCGGTGAGTACCACGGCCAACAACGCGGCGAGTCCCAGTTGCACGCGTTTGTGGAGTCGAAAATTCCGATGCACGTGGACTTGGCGAATGCTCCAGGAGAGGATGAGTATCACCATGACCATGCCGACGCAAACAGCATCGAGCATGAATGAGGCCCGCGTCCCCAGAAAGCCGTCCCAGCCGGGATAATCCATGTTTCACGTCCAACCGAGCAGAAAAACGCGTTAAGTGCATGTCTCGCCGAGTTGGCGAACGCCCCCAAAAACAGTAATCTGGAGACACAAATTGCGATAGGGGAAATGCGCGGTTGGCAGGCTCGAACTGAAGGTTGCCACCGACTTGCCCGTGTCCTCCATGGCCTAGCAATTGTGCGTCATGCCTTGGATGATTCTCAAGCTGGAAAGACTTAAGAACGCCGGTACAGAACGAACAAGTGCTATTTGCCGAGAGCAGGATGTAATTATGGAAGTAGATCAAAAAATGAAGAACAATGGCAAGCCAGTAGCACATAGCGGATAACCAATCCGCATCTGTTTGGCCGAGTGGCGGAATGGCAGACGCTCTGGACTTAAAATCCAGTGGGGGGTAACCCTCGTGCGGGTTCGAGTCCCGCCTCGGCTACTGTGAAACTTGGGAAAAATCTCACTTTCCTTGAGGCACCGGCGCATTGTTCTGCAGCGGCTATTTATTCTTAAGCCGCACCAGCGTCCACTGCTGAGACTTCTCTGGGCCTTCGTGTACGAGCACTCTTGCTTGGCTTTTGGTTTGGCTTGCACAAGTGTAAACAATAATCTCGCGAAAAAACGTCTTCTCTTCCATTTTATCACGTGTGAATTCACCGAAAACAAAGCGGCGTCCTAAAACCGGGAGACATAAACCGTTGACCTAGGGTAGTACTCAGGGGACAATTAATGCTTGAGGGAAATGAGGCTGAATTAAGCCCCCGAAACCGGTCTTAAGTCGATCTATTGGCTGGATCATCTCGTCTATTGTTCCGACCGCGAACTTGAATCGCAGGTTAAGTCGATCCATGAGAATCAAAGTATTGCTGGTGAGATTGATAGCTCGTTGGCGACAGGCAACAGTCCTGGGGGGGATGCTGCTTTTTTCCAGCGGGATTTCGGTTGTTGCTTGCGCTCAGGACAAGCTCGAATTCAATCGCGACATTCGCCCGATTCTGTTCGACGCGTGCATTTCTTGCCACGGCCCCGATAGTGCCTCACGGCAGGCTGACTTGCGGCTTGATCGTCGGGATGCCGCCATCGACATGGGGGCCATCGTTCCCAACGAACCGGAAACGAGCGAGTTGATCCGTCGAATCACCTCGAACGACGATGCGGAGATGATGCCCCCGCCGGAAACGAAGAAAAAACTTACCGACGAACAAAAGGCCTTGCTGACCCGCTGGATCAAAGAGGGAGCCGAATATCAACCTCACTGGTCACTCATCCCGCCGCAACAAGCCGAGTTACCCACCGTAAGCGACCCCAGTTGGACACGGAACGCCATCGATCACTTTATTGGCGCTCGGCTGGACGCGACGCAGCTCAAGCCGGCCCCCGTCGCGGACCGGCGCACCTTGGCCCGGCGAGTGACCCTCGATCTCACGGGCTTGCCTCCTTCGCCGGAGCAGATCGAGGCCTTCGTGAACGATTCCTCGCCAAAAGCCTACGAGAAATATGTCGACGAACTATTGGCGTTGCCTCAATGGGGCGAGCATCGTGGGCGCTATTGGCTCGACGTGGCCAGATATGCTGATACGCACGGCATTCACTTCGACAATTATCGTGAGATGTGGTCTTATCGCGACTGGGTCATCGACTCGTTCAACAAAAATATGCCGTTCGATCAGTTTACCATTGAAAACCTAGCGGGAGACCTGCTGCCGGCAGCCACCCTCGAACAGCAGATCGCCTCGGGCTTTAATCGTTGCAATATCACGACCGACGAGGGGGGCGCCATCGACGAAGAGTATTTAGTGCTCTATGCACGTGATCGAACAGAAACCACCGCCATCGCCTGGATGGGTTTGACGGTTGGTTGCGCCGTTTGCCACGACCACAAATTTGATCCGCTCGCGCAACGCGAATTTTACGAGCTTTCGGCGTTTTTCAACAACACGACCCAAGCCGCCATGGACGGCAATATCAAGGATACTCCGCCTGTGGTGGTCGTGCCCATGGAAGCAGACCGCAAGCGCTGGGATGAGGTCAAGATTCTGCAAACTCATTGGAATGCTCAGCTCGCCGAGAGGCGGCAAAAAGCACGCGGAGAATTCGATACTTGGCATGTTTCTGCAGGATTGGCCGATGTTTCGGCAGAGATTCCGCGAGAGGGATTGGAACTGTCAGTGCCGCTCGACAAGGCTAGCGAATCTATCGACTTTATCTACCATGGCCAGGAGCAATCGGCACCGAAACCAAAAACCTTTGAATGGAGACCCGGAATTGCCGGTAAGCAAGCCGCTTATCTGAGCAAGGGAGCCATTTTGGAACTTCCCGACGCTGGCGATTTTGAAGGTGATGAGCGCTTCAGCTACGCCGTCTGGGTCAAGCTTCCCGCGAACGATTCGGGCGGGGCGATCCTCTCACGAATGGATGATAAGCAGGGTTTCCGTGGTTGGGATCTGTGGGTCGAAAATCGTCGCATCGGTACGCACCTCATCAACAAATATCCTGAAGACGCTATTAAGGTGCTGACCAAGGAACCTGTCCCCACGGATCAGTGGATTCATGTGGCCGTGACCTACGATGGCAGCCGCAAAGCCGAGGGCTTTAAGATTTACATCAACGGCCTGCCGCAGCCCGCCAATGTAGTCACCAACTCCTTAAAAAGTACGACTCGGACCAAGGTTCCTTTCAAAATCGGCCAGCGCAATACCAGTGCCTCATTGTCAGGGGCCACGATTGCCGATGTGCGGCTCTATAACCGTCAACTCAGTGACCAAGAGGTCTCGACGGTGGGCAATGCTCCCCTCTTTGCCACCTTGGCCAAACCCGCCGCCGAGCGCAGCGCGGACGAATTGACTGCTTTGTACGATTGGTGGTTGCCTGCCCATGACCTACGTTTTCAACAGGTTCAAAAGCAATTACAGGAACTTTCGGCAGAAGACCATGAAATCAGGAAACGGGGTACCGTCGCCCATGTGATGCAGGAAAAAGCCGAGCCCCCGAAGGCTTATGTGCTTAATCGCGGCGAATATGATCAGCGCCTCGACGAAGTTCAGCCAGGCACGCCCGAGATACTGCCTCCCTTTCCTCAAGACTTGCCACGCAATCGCCTGGGACTGGCAAAATGGTTGTTACTCGCCGAGCAACCCTTGACGGCCCGTGTGGTGGTGAACCGTTTCTGGCAAGAAATTTTTGGGACGGGGCTCGTGAACACGGCGGGAGATTTTGGCGTCTCGGGACAATTGCCTTCGCATCCAGAACTGTTGGATTGGCTCGCCGTTGAATTTCGCGAGAGTGGTTGGGACGTGAAAAAGCTCTTCAAACTAATGGTCATGAGCGCGGCGTATCAGCAGAGTGCCCTTGTCACGGCTGAGAAGTTGGAACTCGACCCCGACAATCGGCTGCTCTCGCGCGGTCCGCGCTATCGAATGGATGCTGAAATGGTGAGGGACTACGCCATGGCGGCCTGCGGAATTCTGTCGCCAAAGATTGGCGGTCCTAGCGTGAAACCCTATCAGCCAATTGGTGTGTGGGAAGCCGTGGCGATGGTCGGCAGCAACACGCGCGATTACAAACAAGATGTGGATGAGGCGCTCTACCGGCGCAGCATGTATACGTTTTGGAAGCGTTCGGCCCCCCCGGCGTCCATGGAACTGTTCAATGCTCCCAGCCGTGAAACGTGCGTGATGGCCCGCGAACGGACCAACACGCCCTTGCAAGCATTGGCAACCCTGAACGATCCGCAATTCGTCGAAGCCGCGCGGCGCTTGTCGGAAAAAGCGCTCACGCAAGAGACAACCAGCTTTGAAAATCGCTTGCAAGGAATTGTCATGCCATTGCTGTCACGCAATCTCACCGAGGTCGAGGTGAAAATCGTTCAATCCACTTTTGACGAACTCTTGAAGTACTATCAGTCCAACGATGAACAAGCGAAAAAACTGATTGAGGTCGGCGAGTCGCCCACCAATGAAAAGCTTCCCGCAGCCGAGTTGGCGGCCTGGACGATGACGGTCAACCAGCTTTTGAATCTCGATGAAACTCTCAATAAATAAGCCTCCGCGGCCATGAAAATCATGAACGCTTTTGAAAACTTCCGTCAAGAAGTCACCCGCCGGCACTTTCTCAAAAGTGGTGCGAACTTGCTCGGCACCGCCGCACTCGGTGCCTTGGCTGGCGAAGCGTTGGCGGGGAGTGGCACCGTGCTACCGCCGCACTTTGCCCCCAAAGTCAAACGGATCATTTATCTGCATATGGTCGGTGGACCGTCGCAGATGGACCTGTTCGATTACAAGCCAACCATGAAAAAATGGTACGACAAAGACCTGCCTGAGTCCGTGCGGATGGGTCAACGTCTCACTACCATGACCTCGGGCCAGGACCGATTTCCGATTGCCCCCTCCAAGTACAAATTCGAGCGGTGCGGCCAGTCGGGGATGTGGGTCGGTGAATTATTGCCACATCTGAAAAAGTCCGTTGACGATCTCACCTTCGTGCGGAGCATGTATACCGAAGCGATCAACCACGAGCCAGCCATCACGCTCATGCAGACTGGCAACCAAGTCACAGGCCGACCCTGCTTGGGTGCCTGGAGTTCCTATGGCTTGGGGTCTCTCAATGAGAATCTGCCGACGTTCGTGGTGATGGTCGCGCGGCCGACCAATACGGAGCAAACACAAGCCATCTCGGCCAGACTCTGGTCATCGGGATTTCTGCCGGGCCATCACGCGGGCGTCAGCCTCCGCACGGCGGGCGATCCGATTCTCTACATCAACGATCCCCCCGGCGTCCCGCGCGAAGTGCGCAGAACCACGCTCGACGGTATCCAAGCTCTCAATCAATTGAATTACGAAACGCTGCACGATCCGCAAACAGCGACCCGAATCGAACAATACGAGTTGGCCTACCGCATGCAGGCCAGCGTCCCCGAGCTCACCGATCTCGCGAGCGAACCGGAGTCGATCTATCAACTCTACGGTGAAGCGGCGAAAGAGCCGGGAACCTTTGCTAACACGGCGCTGTTAGCACGGCGGATGGTCGAGCGTGGCGTGCGGTTCGTGCAGATTTACCATAACAATTGGGACACCCACGCCAATGTGAACGGTCGGCTTCCAGATCAATGTCGTGACGTCGACCAACCTTGTCACGCGCTGATTCAAGACCTCAAACAGCGGGGCATGTTGGACGATACGCTCGTGATCTGGGGAGGCGAATTTGGCCGCACGATTTATTCCCAGGGTGGACTAACGAGCGACAATTATGGCCGCGATCACCACCCGCGTTGCTTCACCATGTGGATGGCGGGGGGTGGGTTCAAGCCAGGCGCGATCTACGGTGAAACGGACGACTTTTCGTATAACATCGTGAAAAACCCTGTCCATATTCGTGATTTTCATGCCACCGTCTTGCACCAACTGGGCTTCGATCACGAACAGTTTTCCTTCAAACATCAAGGACTCGATCAGAAGCTAACAGGGGTCTTGCCGGCACGCGTGGTCAAAGAGTTGTTGGCTTGACCAACGGCCATTCATGGTAAGACCCGTCATTTTACTCTTCTCCTCTCGTCTGAAGTTAGTGGGCTCTCCCATTTTGAGTAATTGGATTCGCGTATTGTGAAAGATTGGCAGCAGGTATAATGGCCGCTTTGCGAGGATGGCATGGTCTTTCCCATCGGCGATGACAACACGGGCCGCACTTCTTTCCCCGTGGTCAACATCGCGTTGATCTTGGCGAACGTGCTGGTGTTTGTATTTCTGCAAGGACTGGGAAAAAACGACCGCTTCACTTTTGCCTATTCCACCGTGCCGGCGGAGATTCTCTCGGGTAAAGATATGGTTTCCGGCGACCGCGTGGTCCAAATGGAAACCGTTGCCGGCGTGCAAGAGGTTCGCGTGCCAGGCCTCAAGGAAACTCCGATCCCCGTTTACCTCACGCTGCTCAGTTCGATGTTCATGCACGGCGGAATTGCGCACCTGTTGGGGAACATGTGGTTCCTGTGGATTTTCGGCGACAACATCGAGCATGACCTGGGCAGGCTCGGTTATCTGATTTTTTATCTCGCCTGCGGCATCGTGGCTGCCCTGGCCCATGTGTTTCTGAACACCTCGGGGCCAGCTTCGTTGATTCCCTGCTTGGGTGCCTCGGGAGCGATCTCGGGCGTGATGGGAGCTTACTTGGTGCTCCATCCCCATCGCCGCGTGACGGTGCTCTTGTTCCAGTTTTTCACCGAAGTCCCTGGGCTGGTCGCGGTCGGATTGTGGTTTGTGTTCCAACTGATCAGCGGATTGGGCATGCTCGGCGGCGAACAAACCGGCGTCGCCTATGCCGCCCATATCGGCGGTTTCATCGTGGGAGCAGTGCTCGCCAAACCGTTTGCGAAATTCAGTGCACGCTGAAATTTACCGCTCGTACGACATCAGAATCTCATCCGGCTGCAAATCCGCGAGGCCCGGAAACTTACCTTCGGCAATCGCCGCGCCGAGCTGCGTCACCTGTTTGAAATAAGCATTGGTTGGTCGCTGGCCGGTGTATTGCTGGAAAAGCTCCTGGCACAAAACATCCGCCGATTCATGGATGATTGTGTCACTTTGCCTCGCGCCATACAGGGCCGTGCAGAGCATCGTGATGAGATTTTGGCAGCGTAGCGACAACTCCGCCATACGGCATTGGCGATCGGCCAGCGACAATTGGAACTTCATCATCGTGTTCGAGATTTCGAGCGACATCTCTTGTAGCGCGTGGCAGGCGAACTCGGCATGTCGCGCGAGCGCACTTGGCATCGACGGCAACTGACTTTTCGCGGTGGGCATTAGGCGTCGTGCCACCAGCCATTTGAGATAAGGCATGGCTACGCTCCGCAAAGCCCAGGCGTGTGCTGGATTTAACGGATTGGGTCTCTTGATCCCCGCCGCCGCGAGCGCTTTGCCAACCGGCTCGAAATAGGTTTTGCCGTGGTGCTTCACAAGCGATTTGAAGAAGGCCATGCCGAGCATCTCGCCTTCGCCCTCGTAAATGCAGGGGGCGAGATACTCATGGACGTTGTCGCCGAGCAAGTGTCCATGCAAAAACGACCGCCCGCCGTGGGTTTTCATGAACAATTCAATCGCCGCGCGCTTCTGGGCTTCGCTCCCAAAAATCTTGGCGATCACACATTCCATCTCGCCCCGATACCCCTGGTCGATCAGCCCCGCACACCACGCCACCAGTGCGTCGCAAGCCGTGATGAGTCCCGCGAGCTGGCCGAGTCGCCGCTGCACAAGTTCGCGCGTGGCGATAGGGGCGCTGTATGTCACGCGGAACTTCGCCCAGGGAATCATGCTCGCCATCATGAGCCGCATCGTTCCGGCGGCGTTGGCACAGAGCGCGATCCGGCCCAGATTTAAGCCGTGATAGGCAATCGTCAGCCCATCGCCCCGCGTCGGCACAAGCAAATTGTCAGCAGGAACACGAAAATCGCGAAAGACGATTCCCTGATTAAACGTCTGCTTGAGCGCCCACAGGCCGTACTTGCGCAGTTGAAAATGTTCGTTCTCGGCCGAGGGCAACTCAACGATCAGCACGGCGGGCTTGTCATCAATGAGGCACACCAGCCCAATTGTCCGCCCAGGCACGACATTGGTAATGAACAACTTTTCGCCATTCACGAGAAAACTGTCACCATCACGCCGCGCCGTCGTACGGAGTGCCGTGAGATCACTCCCCGCGCACGGTTCCGTCAGCGCGAACGCGCTCAAGCGCGAACCATTCGCCAAGCCCGGCAAGAAACGCTGTTTTTGTTCGGCTGTGCCAAAGGTGCGCACGGGGTCCACCGCGCCGATGCAGCCGTGAACTGAGGCAAGCCCCGCAATCGTGGGGTCGGCAATCGCCATCCGCGTGAGAAACGGCGCAAACGCGGCGAACGGTGTGCCCGATCCGCCGTACTCTTTATCCACCAACAATCCCCAGTAACCGACATTCGCTAAATCGCTGAGCACCGTGTCGGTAATCTTCCCTGCGGAATCCAACAGCGTGCCGCCCGTGCGATGCCGATTGACAACTTCCACCGAGGCATCCATCACCCGAGCGACTTCCGGCGACGGTGTGACCGACATGCTCTGAAACAATTCGACCGGCACGCCCCGTTCCCACACCGCGCGATGGGCCGGGCTGTTTACGGTCTGATATTGTGCCGCGAACAGCGCTTCCACCTGATCGTCGGCTTTGTCGATAGCACCCGTGCGGCGGGCCTCGTCATCGCTCTTGCCGCCGAGCTTCAGCGCGGTCTCCGCAAAGGAGGCTTCGTGTTCGGTGTTTGGCGGTAAGGTGGTGGACATAGCCTCTCAGTGTCTGCATGCAGAAAAGTTGGGTTCCGCTGAATTATACACTCTCTGAGCCTCCAGGCACGTTGCCGATTCGTGCCGGGGGCTTTATCATTTCGACAAAGATTCCGAATATACAGCCGTGCGATTCGTTGAATCGCGGCTAACCACTCACTTACCACACATCACCAGCCACCTCATCATGCACGACCCACGTATCGATAAACTTGCCAACTTATTGCTCGATCATAGCTGCTCCTTGAAAAAAGACGAACACGTGTTGATCGAAGCCTTTGATTTGCCCGAACCGCATCTCGTGACCGCCCTCGTGGAGGGAGTCGCCGAGCGGGGGGCCGTGCCGCTCGTGAGTTGGAAGAACAATGCGGTGCTGCGGTCGCTCTACCGCACGGCGACCGAGACCAGCATGAAGGCCGCGGCCGAGTTCGAGGCGGCCCGCATGAAATCCGTGCAAGCTTACATCGGTATTCGTGGAGCCTACAACAGCAGCCAATTCGCCGACGTGCCGCACGAGCGGATGGACCTGTTCCAACAACATTGGTGGAAGCAGGTCCACGGGGCAATTCGGGTACCCGATACCAAGTGGGTGGTGCTCCGTTATCCCACGGACTCCTTCGCTCAAGCCGCCAATATGAGCACATCGGCTTTTGAGGATTTCTTTTTTAACGTTTGCACCGCCGATTACGTGGCGATGGGTAAAGCCCAAGAGCCGCTCGTGAAACGAATGGAAGCCGCCGACCGTGTGCGGATCACGGCCCCTGGCACCGATCTCAAGTTTTCCATCAAGGATATTCCCGTGATTCCTTGCAATGGAGAACGCAACATCCCCGATGGAGAAGTCTTCACGGCCCCGGTGCGCGATAGCATCAATGGGGTCATCAAATTCAACACCCAATCGCGTTATCAAGGCACGGTATTCAGCGACATCGAATTTGCATTCAAGGACGGCAAAATCGTGCGGGCCGAATCGAGCGACACCGAGCGGATTAACGCGATCCTCGATTCCGACGAAGGAGCCCGCTACACCGGCGAGTGGTCCATGGGAACCAATAACTTCGTGCGTCACCCAATGCTCGATACGTTGTTCGACGAAAAAATCGGTGGGAGTTTTCACCTCACCCCCGGCCAAGCCTACGAAGAAGCCAACAACGGCAACAACAGCCGCATCCATTGGGATCTTGTGTTGATCCAACGTGCCGACTACGGCGGGGGCGAAATCTGGTTCGACGACGAACTGATTCGCAAGGACGGCTTTTTCGTGCCTGCCGATTTGCAGGGGCTTAATGCGGGATTGTAATTACCGCTAAGCCGCAAGCGGCCTGCTAGCACTGCTGCTATTGCCCGATTCCCAGCGACCGGGCTATAACGGGGCCTTCCAAAAACTAGCGGGCGGGAGAGGTCAACACATAATGGCACATGAATCCAACACACCCTCGGTGCATATCACCAACGAAATGATTTCCGAGCGAGCCTACCAAATCTGGCAATCGCGAGGCTGCCCTCAAGGTGACGGCAGCAATGATTGGGAAATCGCCAAACAGCAACTCGAACGCGAAAGCCGCGGAGCGATGGGGTCACTACGGCGGATTATTGCCAGGCTGAGAACCCGCGCGGCGTGAGTTTTGGCCCGATTTCGCGAATTTCGATTTTAGGGGACAAAACCCCGAAGTATTGTCCCTCGTCTAATCGTGCTCCCTCGGCAAATCCCGAGCAAAAATGCGATCGAGAGTGACAAAACACCCAAAGTTTGCGCCTTAAAATTTGTGACGTAGTGCCAAAACTTCGTCCAAAAAAACTTCATGATGTCAAAGAGCATGCACTTGGTGTGCGACCGACATTATCTCAAACTCGGTGCGGCATCGCCACAAGAATTATTGGCCACTCTTTGAATAACTTTTGAACCCGCAGGGTTCCCAGAAATTAGCCGAGGGTTGAGCGCATCCACACCCCCGGTCATCGAGTCCCCCGTTGATTAAATCCCAAAGGCGGTGTCAGCTTGCCGCTTAGATCACTCCAGCCCGGCTTTCTTCAGGAACGCCCCCAAACGTACCCCGTAGACCTTGCAGAAATCCGCCAATTCAACGACATCGATGCGGCGTTCGCCCGATTCAACTTTGGAAATAAAGGACGCATGCGCCTGAAAGTGTTTTGCTGCCTGCACTTGGGTAACGCCGGCATCCTTCCGAGCGGCACGAAGTGCCTGCAATAATCGCTCATATCGGATTGTGTAGCGGGATTTGGGCATTTCTGGCTTTGCAAGTGTTGCAACAGCCTATGCCGTCAATCATAATTTCCCAAAACAGGAAATTCCTGTTATGGGAACCCTTCAGCTCAAGAGAAAATATTCCGCTGATGAAATGCATGTTATCCTCACCTAGCCCAAACCTCTAACTTTAGGTGTCCCAATGAAAGTAACTGTAACACTATTGGTCTGCTTGTTTGCTGTAAGTGCCAAGGCCGACGTTTTTCTAGGCTTTGATGCTCCAACACCTGGAACAATTAGTGACACTAATGGCTTAGGCACGGGCTTCACACATAGATTACCAGGTACGGGGACAGCCTTGCCTGCAAATGATCCAAACATGGATTTGCTCGGTGATCCTGGATCACTCTTACTCACCTCAACGAGAGCAGACATCAACCAAACCAATGTAATAAGAAATCTACCTATCCTCGAAGCGCCAGGTGTATTGTTGACAAATCTTGGTAGCAAAGACATCTACATAACAGCGTTGTTTCACGATGTCAGAGTACCAAATAGTTCAGATCAACTAGCTTTATATGCTGGGGTAAGCAGCGAAAAAGTCTTGAGAACCAGCATGCACCCGCAAAACCTATATGTTTTCACGGAGAATTTTGGCGCTGGTGACGTGAATACCCTTAGTGGAGCCAACTCATTTGCACCCGGTGATGATATTCAACTTTCCCTGAATAGAGTTTCAGGGAAATGGCAAGAGAATGTCCCTCCGTTAGTTGAAAAGCCGGTTCCACCGACGTTCACAATATCACGCGGACTTCTGCTCGGCGTCAATGGTCTTCGTATCGAGCACG
>JAWXAV010000115.1:0-6026 GCA_034439695.1 Bythopirellula sp.
CCATTGACGCCGAGCAGAAGTCCGCGTGATATTGTGAACGTCGGTGGAACCGGCTTTTCAACTAACGGAGGGACATTCTCAGAATCGACTCGCCAAATGTGATCTTCATCCAGCAAAAACAAGATCCACAGGGGAGGAAATACCTCAGCGCCGGCTCGGATAGACCTGAAATTTGGGTAGACATTAGGCTGCTCCATATATCCAGTACCAGCTTGAAATGGGGGGGTATAGTCAGAGAAGTGCCCTTGCAAATTGAACAAATTTGATGCCCGAGGAAATGTTTGTTGAAATCCGTCGCGGTCGAGATAGCCAATCGGTAGCTTCGTCGTACTATCGTATCCAACCAGATAAGCCCTTCCGTCCAAAGACGTATCACGCACGACAAACCAGTAAGTTGCCGGATTGCCGTAGTCGGTCGTGGCACCAATGCGTTGCTTCCAGTCGATGGTAGTGTTCGCAAGAGCAGGCGGGGGCGGGGGCAAGGGCAAAGTGCTCGTGTACAGAGAACTCTCTTCATCAGCCAGCTTGACTTCCTGTCCGTCCAACGTGCGATAGGTTCGCAGACCTTCATTGTAGGAGCCGCTATTCATGGAAACGATCATCACCGTCCCATCCTGGGCAATATGCAATGATTCTGTCGCGAGCGTATCTCCACCAAATAAACCCATAACCAATTGGTGGCCTACGCTGCATACAATGGCCCAAGCAACCGCAATCCCAATTGCCACAGTGAGGTTTGACACAATAGCTCGCGCAGTTGAATTATGGAGCATGGGTGCAATCCCTTAAAAATCACGTTGTTGACAGTAGTAAAAGATGCCGATCAGCAGAACCACGATTCCGCTGAGCCAAACGACCACCGACAACCACCACCAGGGTATCGAACTTGCAAACCCCGCTGCCAAGATCCCTGCGGCGGCAGGTGCTAAACGGGAACCAAACCAGTTGCCTGGCCGCAGACCACTCAAAAAAGCTCCCAAGTAAACAAGCACCATCGTAAACCCAGTCTTCCAAGCCGGGAGCGTCATCGACCAAAAGAATGGCGTGGGATGGGTTGCTGGCGTGGCGGACCACCACCCATACACGGCCACAAATAACGTATTCAACAGGACTACCAGCATCATGCCTACGGCAAGTTTCACCACAAACACGATCCGCCGAGCTAAGGGGCGATGCAAAATGAAACAGAAGGTGCTGTTGTGCAGCTCCCACGCGGTTTGGCGAAAACCGAGGAGCAGACTAAACGCGCCCAAAATAACCGTCTGCATTAAGGCGTGGGCGTCAGCCGCAAAGGGAAAATAAGGTTTTTCGGCATAACTTCCTGGCAGAATAGCCATGCCAATCAAACTCAGTGTCATGTAAGCAATTCCTACGACCCCCAGCGCCAACAGGCCTAAGGCTTCACGCAGCTCCTTGATCGCTAGCGCTTTGATCATCGCGCGGCTCCTCTGCAAAAAGTGGCAGCGACCGCCTGCGGCCGCGGGTGTATTCGATAAATGCTTCTTCCAGATTCAAATCGACGACTTCGATATTCCGCGGCTCGAGCGCTTCCACCGCCGCGCGTTGCTGGTCATCGTAACCCACCAGCACCAACTCGAGCCGTGAACCTACCGTCCAGCAATTCACTAGACCCTGACAGCTAAACCCTTCCGGCACTGGCCCCGTGAATTCAAGGACCAATTTCTTGACGGATTCGCGGAAATGATCCGTGGGGCAATCGACCCGCAGCACGCCATCGACCATAATCCCGATGCGGTCCGCCACGCGCTCGACGTCACCCAACATATGCGAACTGAAAAAAATCGTGCGGCCTTCACGGTGGATAATCTGAATGAGCGATTCGAGAAAATCGCGCCGTACAACCGTATCGAGCCCCAGCGTGGGATCATCGAGCACGAGTAATTCCGGCTCGGGGGCAACCGCCAGGGCCAGCGAGACTTGAGCCCGCTGGCCATTGGAAAGCCTTCGTAACTTTTGCTTGCGCGAGAGTTCAAAGTGATCGAGGATTTGCTCCACGAGTGTTCCGTTCCAGAGCGGGTAAAACGCGCGGGTAAAGCGGACCGCTTCGTCAATCGTCATCCAGTTGTACAGCGGGTGCCCCTCGGCGATGTAAGCAATCCGCGCCCGCGTGGCGGGATTCATCGTTGCGACGTCTTCACCGAGCAATTCAATCGACCCGCAATCGGGCTGCACCATTCCCATCAGCATCTTGATCGTCGTGCTCTTGCCCGCCCCGTTACGGCCGAGAAAGCCGTACACCTGCCCGCGCTCCACGCGCAGATTGAGCGAATCAACCACGCGCTTCGCGCCGTAATACTTGGTAAGTCCGTGCGTGCGAATAACGTCCGTCATGAGTTGGCCTCGCTTTTCGTGGGAGACGCAAACGCGAATTGTTCGATTCGTTTATTGATGAGGGCCAGAAGCTCTTCCGCGGTAAAACCCAAGTGAAAAGCCTCGACAACCAGCTTTTCGAGCCGCTCTTCCAGTTGACGTTGCCGCCCGCGCTTGGTGAGGTCGTTTCTCGGTTCGGCCACGAACACGCCACGACCTGGCTGAGTGATGAGCGTGCCCTCGCGCTCCAGTTCCGTATAAGCGCGGGCAATCGTGTTGGGATTCACCACCAATTCCCGCGAAAGCTGTCGCACGGAAGGGAGTCGCTCTCCCGGTTGCAATCGTCCCCGCGCCACGGCCGAGCGAACCTGCTCGATCAACTGCCGGTAAATGGGAGTTCGACTGGTAGTATCGCACTGAAACTGCATGACGGCCTTTCTGTACTAGTTGTATTAGTACAGTAAGTTCCCGTCAAGCGAAATGCCAGAATTTTTCCTCCGGCCTTAGCCGGTCCGCAACGCGGGCCGGGATGCAACGCGGGCCGGAATGCCTCAAAACTTCACCCCCACCGCCCGACACAAAAACCCCACGAGTGGCTTCGCCGTGCGAAAGGCTTCGACCGTTTGTTCCAGAATCGCGGGTTCGAGCAATTCCTCGTGGTCCAAGCGGCAGATGCCGATGAAATCTTTGCGCTTGAGGTCCACAATCTGCGCATTGTCGGCGGCGTAACCTTGCGGCGGGCGGCGGAGCGTGTCGCCCGTGAGTTCAAATTTTGCCACAAACGGTTTGTTCGCCTTGGCCTTCTTCCACGCTGACGGATCGTCGTCAATCGCCTCGCGAATGCGGCTTAACGCCTCGGAATCAGGATGCCAAATCCCCGCGCCGAGAAACATGTCCTGCGGATCGACATGGAAATAAAATCCGGGGGCGTGGACATCCTTCCCCGCAGCATGGCGGAAGTGGATGCCCAGATTCGTCTTGTAAGGTTTCTTATCTTTCGAAAAACGCACGTCGCGATGAATCCGCATCAGCGATCCCCCCACCTTTTTGGGAATCGCCACAAAGTTCGGCGAAATCTTTGAGAGCGGCCCCGCCATCGCGGTGATGAACGCGAGCGCCGGCTCGCGCACATCGGCTTCATATCGGGCACGGTTGGCCTCGAACCACGAGCGGTTATTGTGCTTCGCAAGCTCGCGAAAAAACGGAACAAGCCCTTCAGGAAAACCAGGGAACGATTGTTTTGGCATTTTCTGACTCGTGATGAATTTACTGTCATTCCCGCGCAGGCGGGAACCCAGTGAAGTGCGTGAGACTTCGCCTTGGATTCCCGCCTGCGCGGGAATGACGGCCAATAATTTCTTAAATTCGGCAACGCCGCATGTAGAGAGTTTAACCCGCTAAAGCCGATACCAAAAGCACGACCCAATCCACCTGGAACCGCATGAGGCGGTCCAATTTAACCTACCCGCAAGGCTTGATGTCACAATCGGCACAGGCCCTAAAGTTTAGCGCCCGCGTCCAAGGATGGACGCTGCAAGGATGGAACTGTCAGGGATGGACAAGGCTTGCCGGCAACTTCTGTTTGCGCTTTTGCTGCTCACCTCGACGGTAGGCTGTGGGCTTAACACGGCCGTCCTCCAAAAAGGGGGCAACAACCGGCATGGCGTTCTGCTCAACTATTCCTGCGGCGCGCAGCCGTGCGATCCCATTGATCCCACAAAGCCGACCATCGTCATCACCCACGGCTGGAACCCGCTTCCCACCAAAATTCGCACCACCTTCGGCCTGGCCGGGGCGAACGCGCTCAAATGCCGCTGCGGCGATAGCTACAATATCCTGAGTTGGGACTGGAACGCGGTAAGAATTTCCCCCTTTAACGACGAACCGATTCGTGTCGGCCGTTGCCAGGGCCGCATGATGGCCGCCGCTCTGCGGGCCCGGGGCGTGAATCCACGTTGCACGCAGATCATCGCCCACAGCTTGGGTAACTTGGCCGCGGCTCAAGCCGCCGTATGCCTGAGCGACCTCGGCCCGCTCGCTCAACTGACCCTCTTGGATCCGCCCAGTTCGATGCACGAAGAAATCTTTTGCAACCTGGCGGCGACTCGGCACGCCTGCGTGGTCGAAAACTATTGGTCACCGGGCATCAGCGGCTACGGCGATCACGCCGATTATCGTGGCGTGCAAAACTACACGGTCGAAGGCGAAAACCCCATCCGCGGCATTGTGGATCTGAGTGTCTCGAACCACGTTTACGTCATGCGGTGGTACCACGACACGATGCGCTGCCCCTCGATGTCCTGCGGGTTCCAAAACAGTGTGTTCGTCGATTGCTGCAGACGCGCGGGTTGTCTCTGCCCTGGCTGCGTTGAGGGAGAGTTTATCGGCGTGCCAACCGAACCCCCGGTGCCACCAATTTCGGAAGAACAAGAAATCGCGGAACCCATCCCCGCCGTCGAATGATCGAACCATTCACCTCTCATCCCCACGGTCTCATTTTCTCGTCCCCACGGGGACCGTGGTGACGTGAGGTGAGTGGGGACGAGTAGGTCTCGGGAAAAGACTCATGCATGGGACTTACGTCCCCCGCTTGCCATATTTCTTGCCAAGAATCGCACTCGGGCGGCGAATACGTTATTATCTCTGCTGACCGAAAGAGACACACCGACTGCCGCGCGTGAGTTGTTGATGAGCCTGATTGAACTGGAAGAGATTTCGAAAAACTACGGTTCGTTCCGGGCGCTTGATCGCGTATCGCTCACGATTGAGCCGGGCATCACCGGCTTGTTAGGCCCCAATGGTGCGGGTAAAAGCACGCTCATCAAAGTTCTCTTGGGTTTGCTGCGGGCCACCAGTGGCCGGGGACGGCTCTTGGAATTTCAACTCGGTCGGCATAATCTCCAAATTCGCGAGCGTGTCGGCTACATGCCCGAGGATGATTGCTATCTCGCTGGGCTGTCGGGCGTGGAATCGGTGCAACTCGCCGCTCAGCTTTCTCGGTTTCCAGGTTTGGAGGCGCTCCGCCGCGCGCATGAAATTCTTGACTTCTGTGGCATGGGGCAGGAACGCTACCGCACGGTTGAAACGTATTCCACCGGCATGAGGCAAAAACTGCGCTTCGCGCAAGCCCTGGTTCACGATCCCCCGCTCTTGATTCTCGACGAACCCACCTCGGGCCTCGATCCGGCGGAGCGTGAAGCGATGCTCAACCGCATCAAAATTCTTGCGCGCCAGCACGGCAAAGCCGTGCTGCTCTGTACGCACATCTTGCCTGACGTGCAAGCCGTAAGCGACGCGGTGATTATTCTGGCCAAGTCCCGGGTGCGCATTGCCGAGCGTTTGGAGCGTTTGAGCCAGCCGACGTCGCCATCACTCAAGATTCACGTGCTCGGCGATGCCGCCGCGTTTACCCAGCGCCTGGAACGCGCTGGGTTCAAGGCGCGGGTCGATGCCCTCGGCGCGATTACCGTGGATGGTCAACACGCGGAGCTAGCCGCCAGGATTTGGCAAGTTGCCCAACAAGCCAACATCGGCGTCCGTTCGATCGAGCCGTCACGCAACTCGCTCGAAGAAATTTTCCTCTCCGCCGTTCGGGAGCAGCCAGATGCCCATTCATGATCTCGGTTACCGCGAGTGGCACGAACGGCTAGCCTCGCCTTGGACGCGCTGGGTCGTGATCGCCAAGGCGGGCGTGC